>DAINBS010000108.1:0-9175 GCA_036732805.1 Gemmatimonadales bacterium
AGGCGGCCGAGCACATGGAGAGCGCCGCCCAGGCGGCCGCCGGGGGGCGGCAACGCGAGGCGGCGGCGTCCGGGTCGCGCGCTTCGGAGCAGCTGGACCCGCTTGCGGCCGCGCTGACCGAACAGCGGGACGAGCTGCGTGATCTCTGGCGCCAGGAGGTGACGGAGTCCCTCGACGCCGCCCTGGCGGAAACCGCCCGCCTGGCGGATGCCCAGAAGGACGTGGTACGCCGGATGGAGGGTGGGGACTCCGGTCCGGGCGTGCGCGGCGCCCAGGGGGCGGCGCGGGACGGCCTGGATCAGGTGGTCGAGCGGGTCAAGCAAGCCGCCGGCAAGAACGCCCTCGTCGGGCCGTCCCTCGTGACGTCGTTGGGGTACGCGCGGAACCGCATGGGTGAAGCGCTCGACCAGCTGGCCCAGGGAACACCGAACACCCGGGCCGCGGCCGACGCCGCCGGGGAGGCGCTCGACGGGCTCAATCTCCTCGCCATGCAGCTGCTGCGCAGCCGGGGCGACGTCGCGGGCGCCCAATCGGGGTCGGGGCTGTCCGAAGCGGTCGAGCGGATGGCGCGGCTCGCGGAGCAGCAGGGCCAGATGGCCGGGCAGTCGGGCGGGCTGCTGCCCCTCATGCCGAGCGCGGGCCAGGCGCTCCTCCAGCAGATGCAGGAGCTGGCCCGCCAGCAGCGCGCGCTGGCCGCGGAGCTCGACCGGCTCCAGGCGCGGGGCGAGCAGCCCGGTGCCGGGGAGCTGGCGGACGAGGCGGAGGCGATCGCGCGGGCGCTCGAGCGGGGCGCGCTCACGCTCGAGACCGTGGAACGGCAGGAGCAGCTGTACCGCCGGCTGCTCGACGCGGGTCGGCTGCTCCGCGGCCCCGAGTCGGACGACGAAAAGGAACGACGCGCCACGACGGCCACCGCCGGCAATGTGCTTCTCCCGTCGGGCGAACGCCCGCGGAGCACCGGGCCGCGGTTCCCGTTCCCCACCTGGGAAGAGCTGCAGGGACTCTCCCCCGCGGACCGGCGCGCGGTGCTCGACTACTTCCGTGCCCTCAACGATGCGCGCCGCTAGCGCCCTGGCGCTGCTTCTCGCGCTGAGCGCCACGCGGGGCCTGCCGCTCGCTGCGCAGGACGCGGAGCTCGCCGCCGCGCTCGAGCTGGAGCGGCAGGGGCGTCCCCGCGAGGCGGCGGAGGGTTTTGGCCGCGTGCTTGCCGCGCAGCCCGACCACGTCGTCGCGCTGCTCGGCCTCGAGCGAACGCTCCAGGCCACCGACGGGCTCGAGCGGATCTTCGCGTTCGTGAACCGGGCGCTGGCGGCGCGGCCGGACGAGGCGGTGGCGCACGGCATCGCGCTCCGGTCGCTGGCGGCGCTTGGCCGGGACGAGGCGCTGGCCCTCGCCGCCGAGCGGTGGATTGCCGCGGCACCGGAGGCAACCGATCCGTATCGCGAATGGGCGTTCCTGGTGGCGCAGCGCGGGGACCTCGCGGCCGCCCAGGGGATTCTCGAGCGCGGCCAGTCGAGCATCGGTGGCGCGGCGCTCCAGCCGGAGCTGGCGCAGCTCGCGGTGGCGTCCGGCCGCTGGGTGGACGCGGCCCGACACTGGCACGCCGCCGTCCGGGCGAACGCGTCGTACCTCAGCGCCGCGGGGCTCACGTTGAGCCAGGCCCGCGAGGCACAGCGGCCGGCGGTGCTGCAGCTGCTGATGGGCGAGCTGGGCGACACCACGGCCCGGTGGATCGCGGCGGACGTGCTCGTCGGCTGGGGACGCGCCGGCGAAGCGTGGGCGCTGCTCGATGCCACGCTGCCGTCGGCACCTCTGGATGCGATCGCGATGCTCCGGCGGTTCGCGGACCGGTTGCGGCTGGTCGCGACGCCGGAGGGGGCGCGCGCGCGCGGGTACGCGTACGAGCGCCTCGCGGCACTCCACAGCGGGGCGGCCGCCCAGCGCGCGCGGATTGACGCGGCCCGCGCCTTCGCGGAAGCGGGCGACCGCACCGCGGCGGAGCGGCTGCTCGGGGAGATCGCACGCGATCCGTCGGATGCGCCGCCGGGGACCGGCGCGGCGCTCGCGGCGCTCGTGGGACTCATGGCCGACGCGGGCCGGGTGGCCGATGCCGAGCGGAGTCTCGAGCAGTGGCGCGGCACGATTCCCGAGAGCGAGCAGGAGCAGCTGCGCCGACGCATCGCGTGGGCGTGGGTGCGGGAGGGCGCCTTCAACCACGCGGACACGCTGCTGGGACCCGACTCGACCGTTGAGGCGGAGGCCCTGCGCGGCTGGTTGGCGCTGTTCCGCGGCGATCTGGGTGGGGCGGTGGAGCGGTTCCGCGAAGCGGGTCCGTTCACCGGGTCGCGCGAGGAGGCTACGCGGCGCACCGTCGCCGCGGCGCTCGCCCAGCGCCTCGGCGCGGCTGAGGCGCCCCGCGTGGGTCAGGCGTTCCACGCGCTCGAGCGCGGCGACACAGCCGCGGCCGTCGGGCGGTTCAGGGAAGCGGCGGACGGGTTCGCGGCCGCCGGGGGGCGGGGTGACCTGCTGGCGTTTGCCGGACAGCTGGCGCTGTGGTCGGGCGACAAGCGCGCGGACGCCCTGTTTACGGCGGCCCTCGCGGCGGATTCGATCGGGCCCGCGGCCCCGGTGGCGGAGCTGGGGTTGGCCGAGCTGGCGTGGCACGCCGGCGACGCCGAATCGGCGCGCCGCCGGCTGGAACGGCTCATCCTCGCCTATCCGGCGAGCGCCGTGGTACCCGAGGCCCGCCGCCTGCTCGACCGCGTGCGCGGCGGAGTACCGAACTCGTGAAGCGGCGCGACTTTCTCGGCGCGTTGGCCGGTGCCGCGGCGCTCGGCGGGCCGGCGGGCGGGCGGGCCGGCGGGCCGCTTCCCACCCCGTCATCCCGTTCATCCCGTTCATCCCGTCCATCCGCTGCGGAATCCGTCCTTATCCCGATGGACGACACCCAGTCCAACCACCTCAAGGCGTACGGCGTCATGTACCGCGCGCTCGATCGGGGGGCGACGGGCGAGTGGCTGCTGAACTACCGGGGCGGGAGCTTCCTGCTGCCCGCGGACTCGGCCACTCAGCGGGACGCCGCCCTGACGGGGGTGCGGGCTGAACAGGCCGGCGACGGCGACGTGGTGACGATCAGGGGCGAGATCGCCGCGGCGAACATGGATGTGGTGCCGCTTGAGAAGGCGCCGCAGGTCGCGGTCTACGTTCCCCCCAGCACGGCGCCGTGGGACGACGCCGTGACGATGGCGCTGGAGTACGCCGGGATCCCGTACGCCCGGGTGTGGGACGGCGACGTGATGGGCGGGGCGCTCGGCCGTTATGACTGGCTGCACCTGCATCACGAGGATTTCACGGGGCAGTACTCCAAGTTCTTCCTGTCGTACAGCGGGGCCCCCTGGCTCGCCGACATGGTGCGCCAGAACGAGCAGATGGCGCGCACGCTTCGGGTCGCGGACGTCCCCGCGCTCAAGAAGGCCGTGGCGCGCCGGATCCGGGATTACGTCGACGGGGGCGGGTTCCTGTTCGCGATGTGCGCGGCCACCGAGACGCTCGACCTGGCGCTCGCCGCCGAAGGCGTGGACATCGCGGCGCCGTTCGCCGACGGCACGCCGGTGGATCCGGCGGCCACGTCGAAGCTCCAATGGGACCGCGCGATCGCGTTCCAGGGCGCCGAGGTAGAGCTGTCGCCCGCGCTCGCCACGTTCTCCGACATTGACGGCCACCAGGTGAACCACCCGACGCGCCGGCAGCAGCTGGGCGCGTACACGCTCTTCGCCTTCTCGGCGAAGATCGATCCCGTGCCGACGATGCTCGTGCAATGCCACCGCCAGGTGCTGCCCGACTTCTACGGGCTCACGACGTCGTTCCGCCGCGACCGGCTGAAGCCGGGAGTCACGGTGCTCGCCGACGAGCCCGGGGCGCCGTGGGTCAAGTACATCCACGGGGATTTCGGGAAGGGTACGTGGACGTTCTTCGGGGGCCACGATCCGGAGGACCCCCAGCACCAGATCGGCGATCCGCCCACGGACCTGTCGCTCCATCCCCATTCCCCGGGCTACCGGCTCATTCTCAACAACGTGCTCTTCCCCGCGGCCAAGAAGCGCGAGCTGAAGACATGAGCCGGCTCCGCGCCGACCTCCGGACGCGGCTCGCGGCCGAGATCGCCGCTGCCGGCGGACGCGAGGTGTCGTTCGTGGCCCACCTGGACGACGAGGGCGACATCGTAGCGGCCGAGGTGGTCGCGCGCGGGACGGTGGATCAGGTCCTGGCGCTGCCCGGTGTGGCCGAGCGTGGCCAGATGCTGTTGCACAACCACCCCAGCGGCGTGCTCGAGCCCTCGCAGGCCGATCTCTCGGTGGCCGCGCGGCTGCACGATGCCGGCGTGGGGTTCGGGATCGTGTCGAACGACGCGGCGGAGCTGTATGTGGTGGTGGAGGTCCCGCGCGCCCGCATGCGGACCAGCCTCGATGCCATCGAGGTAGCGGGCCTGCTGGGGCGCGACGGGCCGGTGGCGCAGGCGCTGGGGCAGTACGAAGACCGTCCCAGCCAGCGGGACATGGCCGCGTACGTCGCCGACCTGTACAACGACGGCGGGATCGGGCTGCTCGAGGCGGGCACCGGGGTGGGAAAGTCGTTCGCCTATCTGGTGCCCGCCATCCGCTGGGCGCTGGCGAACGGCGAGCGGACGGTCGTGTCGACGAACACGATCAACCTCCAAGAGCAGCTTGCCGGCAAGGACCTGCCGCTGCTCGCGCGGGCCTTCGGCCGGGATGGCGAGACGCCCACGTTCGCGCTGCTCAAGGGCTGGCGGAACTACCTGTGCCTGGCGCGGCTCGAGCTGGCGGTGGGCGGACAGCTCTCGCTCATCGAGGAATCGTGGCTGGGGGAGCTGCAGCGGATTGCCGCCTGGGCGCGCAAGACCGCCGACGGATCGCTGGCGGACCTCGCGGAGCCGCCGCCCTCCGAAGTCTGGGACGAGGTGAGCGCCGAACCCGATCTCTGCCCACGGCTCAAGTGCCCGCACTTCGAGCGATGCTTCCTGTTCGAGGCCCGCCGCCGGGCGGCCGATGCTGACGTGGTGGTGGTGAATCATCATCTGCTGGCGTCGGACCTGGCCGTGCGGCGCGCGCAGGAGAACTGGCAGGACGCCGCCGTCCTGCCGCCCTATCGCCGGCTCGTGCTCGACGAGGGGCACCACCTCGAGGACACCGCCGCGCAGCACCTCGGGGCGCAGGTCACCTCGTGGGGTGTGGTGCGGCTGCTCGGGCGGCTCGAACGCAACGGCAAGGGCCTGCTGCCCACGCTGCTCGCGGAGCTGACCCAGATGGACGACCTGCTGAGCGGGGCATCGGTCCAGCTGATCCGCGACGATCTGCTCCGGGACGTCGCGGATGCCCGAACGCGGGCGACGGACGTGTTCCGGATCCTCGCGGACCATCTGACGACGCACGAGGCGGGAGAACAGCGGCTCACCGACGCCTTCGTGGACGACCCGATCTGGGAAGGCGGTCTGGGACCGGCGCTCGACGACCTGCTGCGGGTGTTCGCGCGGCTGCGCGACGGCGTCGAAATCGTGGCCGACCGGCTCGAGCTGGCGGAGGAGGCCGACCGCCGGTCCCAGCTGCTGGGCGAGCTGCGCGGGGTGGTCCGGCGGCTCCAGACCGCGAGCGACGCGCTGCTGCTGGCGCTGCGGCCCCAGCCGGGCACACCCATCGTGCGGTGGATCGAGCGACGCGGGTCGAAGCCGCAGGGCGAGCTGCCGTTCCCGGTCGGGCTCGCGGCGGTGCCGCTCGACCTGGCGCCGATCCTCAAGGAGTCGTTGTTCGACCGGATCGAGACGATCGTGGTCACCAGCGCCACGCTCGCGGCCGGCGGCGACTTCGCGTTCTACCGCGAGCGCGTGGGCCTCGCGCTCGAGCCCAACCGGGTGCGGTACGAGGAAGTGCTCGCCTCACCGTTCGACTTTGCCAGCCAGTGCCTGTTCGGGGTGCCCACGGACCTGGCCGACCCGCGTGGCGACCAGCTGGGTCACGATCGGGCCCTGGCAACTGTCGTGTTGGAGCTGGCCCACGCGTCCGACGGGGGCATGTTCGTGCTGTTCACGAGCCACGCCGCACTCCGGCGCGTGGCCAGCGCGGTGCGGGCGGCGCTTGGCTCGCGCTGGCCGCTGCTCGTCCAGGGCGAGGCCCCGCGGGACCTGCTCCTGCGACGGTTCCGGGACGCGGGCTCGGCTATCCTGTTCGGGACGGATAGCTTCTGGGAGGGGGTGGACGTGCCGGGGAAGTCCCTGCGGGCCCTGGTGCTGGCCAAGCTGCCCTTCAAGGTCCCCACCGAGCCGCTCACGGCGGCCCGGCTGGAGCGGCTCGAAGCCGAGGGGCGGAATGCCTTCATGCACTACCTGGTGCCGCAGGCAGCGCTCAAGCTGAAGCAGGGGTTCGGCCGGCTGATCCGGACGACGACGGACGTGGGGGTCGTGATCCTGATGGATTCACGCATCGTGACGAAGCGCTACGGGGAGCTGCTGCTCGAGTCGCTTCCTCCCGCCGACCGGGTGATCGGACCGTGGGCCGCCGTGCGGACCGCGACCGAGGACTTCTTCGCACGTCATGGGATTGGATCGCCCGCATGAGATTCTCGAACGCCCGCTCGGAGTTGCTTCCCCCGTACGCGGTGCAGCGGATCGCCACGGCCAAGCGGCGCCTGCTGGCCGAGGGGCGGGACGTGATCGATCTGGGAGCGGGGGACGCCGATCTTCCGGCGCCGGAGATTGCCGTCTCGACGCTCGCCGCGGCGGCGCGCGACCCGAAGATGAGCCGCTACGCGTTCCAGACCGGCCTCATGGCGTTCCGCGAGGCGGCGGCGCGGTACATGACGCGCCGCTTTGCCGTCTCGTTCGACCCGGTGGCGGAGCTGCTGCCGCTGCTGGGCTCCAAGGACGGGCTCGCGCACCTGCCCATGGCGCTGCTGGATCCGGGGGAAGCCTGCGTGATTCCGGAGCCGGGGTACGCGCCCTACCTGGGCGGCGCCATCCTCGCGGGGGCCGAACCCATCATCGTGCCCCTGCGGCGCGAGACGGGCTTCCTGGTGGATCTCGAGGCGCTGCCGGCCGAGCAGCTCGCGCGGGTGCGGCTCGTGTTCCTGAACTACCCCAACAATCCCACCGCGGCCATCGCGCCGTGGGACTACCTGGTCCACACGGTCTCCGTCTGCCGGGCGCACGAGATCGTGCTGGCGTACGACAACCCGTACTGCGAGATCACGTTCGACGGGTACCGGGCGCCATCGATCTTCGAGATTCCCGGGGCGCGCGATGTGGCCATGGAGTTCCACTCGCTGTCCAAGTCGTTCGGGATGACGGGGTGGCGCATGGGGTGGGCGGTGGGGAGGTCGGAGCTGATCGCGGCGCTGGTCCGGGTGAAGCAGTTCACCGACACGGGACCGTTCCTCGCGATTCAGCAGGCGGCCGCCGCGACGCTCGATCAGGCCGAGGCCATCCTTCCCGGCGTGCGCGAGGTGTTCCGGCGGAGGCGCGACGCGGCGGTGGCGGTGCTGACCCGCGCCGGCTTCACGGTCGAGCCGCCCCAGGCGACCATGTACCTCTGGGTGCCGCTGCCCGATGGGATGCCGTCCTGGGAGTTCGCCGAGCGGCTGCTGGAGCAGGAATCGGTCGCGGTGCTGCCGGGCGCGTCGTTCGGGGCGGGGGGGGAAGGGTTCTTCCGGATCGCGCTCACGGTACCCGAGGAGCGAATCGCCGAGGCGGCCGCGCGCATCGAGCGCTGTCTTGCCGGGATGCGAGTGCCGGGGTAATGCGCGACTGGCTGCCGCCCGAACCGCCGCGGGCCCATCCCGGATGGGCCGTCGCGAGCGTGGTCGCGCACGCGGCCATGGTGGGGGTGCTGCTGCTGATCTCGGGCTCGGTGGTGCGGGATCCCTCGGAATCCTACATCACCTACGAGCCGGCAAGGCGCGGGCCGGTGGTCTACATCGATCTCCCGTACGTGCCGGACGCGGGCGGCGGCGTGGGCCCCGCCGCGGGGGTCGGTGCCCCGCGCGGGCCGACGGTAGCGCCGGTGCCGGGAGCGGCGGGGCGGGGCGGCGGCATGCCGTTGCGGGTCGAGCCTGACAGTGCACCGGGCCGACCCGTGGTGCCGGCGCCGGGTGGGTTGGGGGAGGGGCCCGGGCGCCGGCGCCTGGGGGCGGAGTTTGGGGACGGGCGCGTATGGGTACGGCCGCTCGACGCGATCGCCGCCGCGATCACCGGCGCGGGTGACGGGACCGACACCGTGGACGCGCGGACCCACGTCGCTCGCATCGACAGCGCGATCGCCGCGCGCATCGCGGCGTTCCTCGACACGCTGAGCCCGGACCCCATGGCCACGCCCGGGATGCCCCGGGAGTGGGTGACCGAGATCAACGGCCAGAAATGGGGCATCGACCAGGGCTGGATCTATCTGGGCAACCTCAAGCTTCCGAGCGCCATCCTGGCGCTGCTGCCGCTCCCGCAGGGCAACTACGAGCTGGCGCAGCGGGAGGCGGAGCTGCAACGCATCCGGCTCGACATCATGCAGTCGGCGCGCCGGGCCGAGAGCGCGGAGCAGTTCAAGAAATACGTGGCGGAGACGCGCAAGCGGCGGGACGCGGAGCGCGAGGCGAAGAAGAACCAGCAGACGAAGCCGGACTCGATCAAAACGTAGACGGGAACGACGGGAGCGACGGGAACTGCCATGGGGGTGGATCCTGTCCGCCGATCGCCTGCTCGCCGTCGGGTGAATCCCGCTGAAGCGGGTCCTCGGCCGCGATCTCCCCGTCAGACGGGGTGGTGGCGCGGGTCGCCTCGGCGACAGAGGCGCCGAGGGCCTGCTTCAGCAGGATCCCCTCGACCGCCTGACCGCCTCTCCGCCTGTCTACCTCGTCGCGATGGGCCAGAGCAGCGCCAGGATGGGGCCCACCGTTCCCAGCCAGAACAGGAACATCCACTTGAGCATCTCGGCCCGCAGCTCGGCCAGCCCGCGGTCGATCTTTGCGCTCAAATGGGCCTCGAAGCGATCGATCTTGGCGTTGAGCTGGGCCTCCGCCCGGTCGATCTTGGCGCTGAGCTCGGCCTCGACCCGGTCGATTCTCGCATCCAGGCGGGCCTCCGACTGGGCGACGCGCTGCTCGAGCTTCGCGTCGAACC
>DAINBS010000109.1:0-9155 GCA_036732805.1 Gemmatimonadales bacterium
ACGACAAACATCTCCGCTGCTCGTTCTGCGGAAAGTCCAAGGACTCGGTCCGGAAGTTCATCTCCGGTCCGTCCGTGTACATCTGCAACGAGTGCATCTCGTTGTGCAACGAGATCCTGGCCGAGGACGAGGAGCGCGAGGTCGCCGAGGCGATCACCCAGGTCCCCACCCCGGCCGAGATCAAGGACGTGCTGGACCAGTACGTGATCGGCCAGGACCGCGCCAAGCGGTTCCTGGCGGTCGCGGTCTACAGCCACTACAAGCGCATCAACTCGCACTCGCTGCGGGACGACGACGTCGAGCTGGAGAAGTCGAACATCCTGCTGCTGGGCCCCACCGGGGTCGGCAAGACCCTGCTCGCCCAGACGCTGGCCCGTATTCTCGACGTGCCCTTCACGATCGCCGACGCCACGACCCTCACCGAGGCGGGCTACGTGGGCGAGGACGTGGAGAACATCCTGGTGCGCCTGCTCCAGGCGGCCGACTTCAACGTGAACGAGTGCGAGCGCGGGATCGTCTACATCGACGAGATCGACAAGGTCGCGCGCAAGAGCGAGAACCCGAGCATCACGCGCGACGTGTCGGGCGAGGGCGTGCAGCAGGCCCTGCTCAAGATCCTCGAGGGCACCGTGGCCTCGGTCCCGCCCCAGGGCGGCCGGAAGCACCCGCAGCAGGAGTACATCCAGATCAACACCAAGGACATCCTGTTCATCTGCGGCGGCGCGTTCGACGGGCTCGAGAAGATCATCGAGGCACGGACCGGGCGGCGCCAGATCGGGTTCACGAAGGAGGAGCTGGAGACGGGCAAGGCGCGCGAGCTGGCCATGAACCCCTATCGCGACGTCGAGCCCGACGACCTGCTGCGCTACGGGCTCATTCCCGAGCTGGTGGGCCGCCTGCCGGTGACCGTCTCCCTCGACGCCCTGGACGAGGAGGCGCTGGTCCAGATCCTGATCGAGCCCAAGAACGCCCTCACCAAGCAGTACAAGAAGCTGTTCCAGCTCGAGAACGTGGGCCTCACGTTCGACGCCGAGGCCCTGCGGGCCATCGCCCACCGCGCCTTCTCGCGCGGCACCGGCGCCCGCGGCCTGCGCTCGATCCTGGAAGAGATGATGGCCGACATCATGTTCGAGCTGCCCGACCGCAGCGACATCCGTGAGGTCGTGATCACGCGCGAAAGCGTGACGGACGGACGGCCGCCACTCCTCGTGACGGAGCAGCCCCGGGCCAAGAAGGAGGCCTGATCGAGGCCCGGTTCGTCGGGAGTTATCCCGACGCCGACTTCGCGGTCACCCCGCCCCTGCCCGAGCTGGCCGTGATCGGCCGGTCCAACGTGGGCAAGTCCTCGCTGATCAACGCGTTCCTGGGCCGCCGCGCACTGGCGCGCACCAGCCGGTATCCCGGCAAGACCCAACTCTGTACCGTGTTCACGGTGGACGAGCGCTTCCACCTGCTCGACCTCCCGGGCTACGGCTTCGCGCGCGCGTCGCAGGCCCAGCGCGCGGGATTCCGGCGCCTGCTCACCGGCATCGTGACCCTGCGCGCGCGCCTCGCGGGCGTGCTCTGGCTGCTCGACATCCGCCACGCCCCGTCCGACGACGACCACGCCATGCATGCCGCGCTCGGCGAGCGCGGCGTTCCGGTGCTGCTCGTCGTGACCAAGGCGGACAAGCTGGCGCGCGGGAAACGCGAGCAGTACGTTCGCACCATTCAGGACGCTCTGGGGATCGAGGAGGGCCAATGCGTGGTCACGAGCGCCCGCACCCGGGATGGCATCGCCGATCTCCGCGAGTCGGTCACGGCGCTCCTGGGCGAGTCCCCCGCATGAGGCACGGCCCGGCGCCATGGCTGCTGCTCGCGCTCGTGGCATGCGGTGGCACGCCGGGCGGCGCTCCCTCTCCCGCCCGGGCACAGCAGGCCGGCACCGAGGCGCCGCCTCCCGCGGGATTCGGGACGTTGCGCCTCGACGACATCGCGCTCCTCTTCGAGATCGACGAGCTCCGGATCCGGGTGCTGCCGCTCGACGAACGGGTGATCCGGCTCCTCGTCTCCGATTCCTACGAGTCCCTCACGGGCCTCAAGCGGCTCAAGGCCCGCGAAATCGAGGAGACGGCCCGCCGGTACGGCGTCCCCGATCCGGTGCTCTTCTCGATCACCTTCTACGGGCTGCGCGAGCGGGTGCCCTTCTCGCCGGAAGAGCTGACGCTCCAGAGCCGGGGCCGGTTCTTCCGGCCCATCGGCTTCGTGCCCCTGAGCCAGGAGTGGGGCGAGCATCAGCTGGCCCAGCGGGGAACCGCGGTGGCCATCGCCCTGTACGAGCCCGGGATGGCCCTGCTCGAGGAAGATCTCGTGGTGTCCTACCAGGGGGCGTCGACGCGCGCCTGGGCGGGAATCAGCAAGGAACTCGAGCGAGAACGATCGGCGGTCCTGGCGCGGGCCGCCGCGGCCGGCAAACAGCCGTAATCCCGCACCGGGTTCCAGGACCCTACCTACCGAGCGCGATGCCACACCGACCTCTGCGGAAGATCCCCCTGCCCGCGGCCACGGACGCGGCCTACACCCGGTGGCTCGGCGAGCTGGACGAGCGGCTCGCCGACTCAGCCTGCGACCGGGACCGGCTGTGCCGCGACACGCTGCTGGGGCTGTGGTACCCGGACATCACGGACTGTGACGAGCGGCTCGCCGATCCACAAACGCCGCTGGTCACGCGGGCGGCCCTGCTGGCGCTCGATCCACGCAACGTCACGCTCGAGCCGGAGCACTACCACGAGATCGACCCGGCGCGGTACGCGCGGGTGAAGCCGCTGCTCTGGCTCTGGCAGGGGTTCGACCGGTCGCCGGCCGGGGGCGGTCACGTGGAGCTGGGCGTCCGGCTGCGGCGACTGCTCGCGCGCCACGTGTTCGCCCGCGTGGGCCGCAACTTCAAGTGCTTCCAGTACGTCGAGTTCTCGTTCGGCTACAACATCGAGGTGGGCGACAACGTGGTGATCCACCGCTACGTGCTGCTGGACGACCGCGAGCGCATCGTGCTGGGCGACCGCGTGTCCATCGCCGACTTCGCCAACGTGTACACGCACTCCCACGACCTCGTGGATCCGGAGAACGTGAGCTCGACGCCGGTCATCCTCGCCAACGGCGTCCGGATCACCTACCACGCGACACTGCTCGAGGGTGTCGAGGTTGGCGAGCAGGGCATGGTGGGCGCGATGGCGGTGGCGACCAAGCGCGTGCGGCCCTACCACGTGCACCTGGGCATCCCCGCGGTGCCCAAGTTCGTCAAGCCCAACGCGCCGCCGGAGATCACGAGGCCCGGCGCGTGACGCTCTCTTTCCTCCTCGTCGCCGCCGGCCTCCTCGCGGGGCTGATCGCGGGCGGCGTGGTGGGCACCCGGCGGGCGGCGCGGGCATCGGAGAGCGAGCTGTCCCGCTCGCGGGCGGAGATCTCCCGCCGCCTCGCCGACGTGTTCGCGCTCCAGGAGCTGTCGTACGCCCTGTCCGAGTCGCTGCAGCCGAAGCGGATCGCCGAGCAGATCATCGGGTACCTCGGGCGGTTTACGGACGTCGAAGGGGTGGCCGTCGCGCTCACCAGCGAGCGCGGCGGCACGGCACGGATCGCGGCCGCGTCCGGCCTGCTGGCCACGCTGCGGGACCAGGAGATCGTCGAGAACGACGAGGGGCTCGTGATGGCGTCCCTCGGACGCGAGCAGATGCTGCAGGCCGACGACGCCGCCGGTACCCGCCCCGCGGTCGCGGCCGGCGCCACCGCCCGCCAGGTGGTGGTGTTTCCGCTCCGCGCGCACGGGGTGACCGTGGGAGCTCTCGCGGCCGCGGACCCGCGCCGCGGCACCTTCGACCAGCAGACGCTCCGCCTGCTCTCCACGGTGGCGACGCACGCGGCCATCGTGCTGTCCAACGCGCGCTTCTTCGACCTGGTCCGCGCCGGCCGCGACCAATGGGAGACGACGTTCAACGCCCTCACGGAGGGGCTCGCGGTGGTGGACGCGGCGGACGGGATCCGCCGGGCGAATCGCGCGCTGGCCACGCTGGTGGGGCGGTCCGTGGCCTCGCTGAGCAACCGGCCGCTCACCGAGGTGCTCCTCCCCGACAGGCCCGAGCTGCCGGAGCTCCTCGCGGCGACGCGCCGCGGCGAGGTCGTGCCGCCGCTCTCGGTGCGCGCGGACGCGCGGCGGGTGCTGCGCGTGCGGGCGGTCCCGATGCGCGGCGAGGGGGAAACCCAGTGGGCCGTCGTGCTCGTCGAGGACATCACCGAGCAGGAGCGGCTGGAATCCCAGCTGATCCAGAGCGAGAAGATGGCCGCCGTCGGGCAGCTCGTGTCCGGGGTCGCGCACGAGCTGAACAACCCGCTCACGTCCATCACGGGGCTGGCGGAGTTCCTGCTCGAGCAGCCGGCGCCGGGGCCGCGCGACCGGGACCACCTCCAGGTGATCCGCGACCAGGCCGAGCGGGCCCGGCGGATCGTGCGCAACCTCCTGACGTTTGCGCGCACGGGGCCCGCCGAAGTCGAGGCCTTCAGCCTCAACGCGCTCGTCGAGCCCACCGTGGCCCTCGTGAGCTACGAGATGAAGCTGCGGGAAATCCACCTCGACCTGTCGCTCGACCCGGCGCTCCCCGTGCTCGTGGGCGACCGGCACCAGATCCAGCAGGTGGTGCTGAACCTCGTCACCAACGCGATCCAGGCCGTGCAGCAGAACCCTTCGGAGCGCCCGCGGCGCATTGCGATCGCGTCCGGGACCGAGAACGGCACGCTGTGGCTCCGCGTGACCGACACGGGGCCCGGCATCGCGGCCGATCTGGTGCCCCAGATCTTCACGCCGTTCTTCACGACCAAGGGCGTCGGCAAGGGCACCGGCCTGGGACTCTCCATCTCGTACCGGATTCTCGAGGGCCACGGGGGCGCGTTGACGTTCGACCCCGCGCCCGGGGGCGGCGCGGTGTTCACCCTGCGCCTGCCCGTGGCGACGCCGGAGGCGGTGGCGGCCGCGGCTCCGGCCCAACTGGCGGCGCCAGGCGGCACCGCCGCCCGGTCCGTGCTGGTCGTGGACGAGGATCCGGCGGTGCGGCGGATGCTGGCCGTGCTGCTGGCCGGAAGCGCGGGGGAGATCGACGCCGCCGTAGACGCCCATCAGGCCACGGTGCTGCTGCGGTCGCGGGCGTACGATCTGGTCATCGCGGACGCCCGGACCCCGGTGTCCGCCGGCGAACGGTTCGCGGACTACCTGCTGCGGGAATGGCCCGGCCTGCGCGCGCGCACGATCTTCCTCACCGCCGACGTGCGCCCGGATACCGAGGCCTGGCTGGGGGGTCTCGGCTGCCCGGTGTTCCACAAGCCGTTCAAGGTGGCGGAACTCAAGAACGCGATCGCGGGCCTTGCGGCGGGGATCGCGCCCCGGGGCTCAGTGGGCGCGGCGCGTCCGGCGGAGCACGGCGTCCAGCCGGGCGGTTAGCGCCCGCGCGCGGAACGGCTTGCTCAGGAAGTCGTCGGCCCCGAACTCGAACACCCGGATCTCGTTCTCCTCGTCGCCGCGGGCCGTGAGCACCACGACCGGGATGTCGTGGGTGACGCGGCGGGAGCGCAGGTGCGACAGCACGCCGAAGCCGTCGAGGCCCGGCAGGTTGAGGTCGAGGACGATGATGTCCGGCGCATGCCGGTCCACCTGATCGAGGGCCTCGACGCCGTCGCCCGCCTCGATCACCTCGTATCCGTCGCGCTCGAGCAGGTCCCGCATCACGCGGCGGAGCTGGTCCTCGTCGTCCACCAGCAGCACCCGGAATCCCTCCGTCCGCTGGGCCGGTACCGGTGACTCGGTGACGGCGGCCGCATCGTCGCCCACGAGATCGAACGACCCGGACAGCGCCGCCGAGCGCGAGGGCCGATCGGAGGACGCAGCCGGCGGGGTGGCCGCGGCTTGCCCATCGGCGGCGCCCGCGGCGGGCGCGGCGGTGGCCCCGGAGTCCCGGCGGGGCTTGCCCGCCCCCGACGAACGGCGCCGCTCTTCGAGCAACTCGTCGTCCTGCGGCATGTCCACGACACGGAGCAGCTCGTCGATGGTCGAGTCGCCCTTGAGCACGTGCACCACGCCGCTCTCCCAGAGCGTCTTCATGCCGGCCGCCCGGCCGGCCGCCGCGATCTTGTCCGCCGTCGCGTTCTGGCCGATCTGGCGCTCCACCTCCGGGGTGATGCGGAGGACCTCCACGATCGAGAAGCGGCCGCGAAAGCCCGTCATCGCGCACTCCGCGCACCCCACCGCGCGGTAGAGCGGCGTGTCCGGCGGGATCCAGCGGTGCATCTTGGGCGGGATGGACTCGACCCAGACCTCCTTGCAGGAGGGACAGAGCCGCCGCATCAGCCGCTGGGCGATCACGCCGCGCACGGCCGTCGCGATCTTGAAGCTCTCGACCCCGATGTCCACGAGCCGGGTAACCGCGTTCGGCGCGTCGTTGGTGTGCAGCGTGGACAGCACCAGGTGGCCGGTGAGCGACGCCTGCACCGCAATCTGCGCGGTTTCCTTGTCGCGGATCTCGCCCACGAGCACCACGTCGGGATCCTGCCGCAGGATGGAACGGAGCGCCGCGGCGAACGTCAGGCCCGCCTTCTCGTGCACCTGGACCTGCACGATGCCGGCCATGCGGTACTCGACCGGGTCCTCGACGGTGATGATGTTGACCCCCTCGCTCTGCACCAGCCGGAGCGCCGAGTAGAGCGTGGTGGTCTTGCCCGAGCCCGTGGGGCCCGTGACCAGGATGATCCCGTCCCGGTTCTCCAGCAGGCCTTTGACCTCGCCGGCCTCCTCCTCGGAAAGCCCGAGCGAGTCGAGCGACAGGACCGTGCGCCGGGAATCGAGGATCCGGATCACGACCTTCTCGCCGAGCGAGGCCGGCAGCGTCGAGACCCGGAGATCCACCGGCGTCCCGTTCACGGCAACGCGCGCGCGGCCGTCCTGCGGCCGCAGGCGATCGGCGATGTCGAGCGTCGAGATGATCTTGAGCCGGGAGATGAGCGGCAGCCCCGCCGCGCGCGGGACCTTCATGACCTGCCGCAGCACGCCGTCAATCCGGTACCGGACCGCGACGCCCCCCTCCTCGGGCTCGATGTGGATGTCGCTCGCCCGCGAGAGAATGCCCTCCGACAGGATCAAGTCGACGAGCCGCACCACGGGGCGCTGGGCCGCCTGCTCCGCCGACGCGGTCAGCTCGTCGACGAGGCTGTCCTCCTCGAGCTGCGTGACCTCCGCCCCTTCCATCCCCTCGAGCAGCTTGTCGATCACGTTTTCCGGGCGGTACAGCTCCTCGACCTTGGTCATGATCGCGGCCGGGCTCGCCAGCAGCATGCGCACTTCGCGGCCCGTGGCAAACGCCAGCGTCTTCTCGCAATCGAGGTCGAAGGGATTGGCGGTGGCGATCTCGAGGTACGAGTCGGTCACCCGCACCGGCAGCACCTGGTAGCGGCGGGCCACCTGCTCCGGCACCAAATCCCGCGCGGCCCGGTCGGATTGGGAGAGATCGGCGAGCTTGAGCCGGAACCGGTCCGAGAGGGCGCCGAGGATCTGCTCATCGGTGACCCCGCCCACCACGACCGCCAGATTCCACAGGGTCTTCGCGTCCGAGCGCGCCGTACGCAGCTCGGCCACCCGCTCAGCCCCGAGGATCCCCTCGATGGTGCCGGTGATCCACTCGTCCCGGTAGGGCTTGTTCCCGGGGCTGCCCGATGCCGTCATTTCCGCGCCGGATCTCGTTCGGTGGAAGTCAGAGTCTTCAACCTAATTGCCTGCGGGGCGCGGGGCTACAGAATCGGCCACAGGTCGCGCCGGAGGTCCACCGTGAACCCCACGGTCTCCTGTCGCACGGCCCACCCCACCTCGAGCAGCAGCAGCCGGTGGAACGCCTCGACCGTCACGCCGAGGACCGGACGGCCCCCGTCCGAGTCCGCCCACGGAAGCCCGGCCGCTGGCTTCGCGGCCCAGCCGACGCTCACGAAGGGCGCAACGACGAGCTGGCGTCCGGTGGACGCGTACCGCCCCAGGGGAATCGCGGGAGCGGGGAGCGGAACACCCCAGGACAGCCGGGCGAGGGCGGCCCGGCGCCCGCCGTACGCGCGCAGCGGCTCACCCACGAGCGTGCCGCGGCCGCCAAGCACGAACAGGCGATGCGGTGGCAGGTCGACCGAGCCCCACCCACCCCAGGCCTGGAGCCGCAGCTCCCCGGGACCGGCGGGAAGCCCCACCTCGCCGGCCCCACGCACCCGGGCATACCGCCGGTCGCCCTGAAGACCTCCCTCGATGTCCACGGTACCCTGGAGCGACGCGCCCACCACCGCTCCGGTCCGCCCGCGGAGCGTGAGTCCCCCCATCCACCAATTGCCGGAAGAGAGGTCGGGGTTCGGCCGGTAGGTCCCCCATACCGGCGTTGCCGCGGTGCTCAGGGAGTCCGTCGCGACGTAGGCCGCACGGAGCTCGATCCGGCCCGACGCCACGCGGGCGCTGAACTCGTCGAGCCGGACGTAGTCGCCGTAGTCCTTCCCGCCCTCCTGCGCCAGGAACGAGTTCACCACCCCCGAGACGGCCGGCTCGTCCGCGAAGTCACGGATGCTGCGTCCGCCGGCAAGTTCGAGAAGCCACGTGCCGAGGCGATAGGTGAGTTCGAGCCCCCCGGTGAGCCGGTTACCGGCGAACCCGAACCCCGCGTGGGCGTGGGCCCGGAACGGCCCAGTGCCGGGCTGGACGACGTACCCCATCCCAAGGGCCAGGCCCTCGACCCGGTTGACATGCGCCACTTCGGAAGCCGATCGGACCGACGGGCCGTGGGTCCGGAGGCCGGAGAGCGACCGCGGGCCGGCCAGCGACTGTGCCACCTCCCGGACGTCGTCCAGGCGGAGGGGGGCGCCCGGCCCCAGCTCCCGGAGGATCTCCGCGTCCAGCGACTCCCGCCACGGGAAGGAGTCGCGGGCCGTCGGCGCGGCGACGATCTCCGGCCCGAGGAAGAGGCGCTCCGGAGGTCCCTCGTTGAACGCGTACCCGTCGATGTCCCAGCGCCCCCGGATGATCCCGCGGGCGGGCACGTCCAGCCACGTGCTGCGGCGCCGGATCTCGATCTCCTGGTGCCGCGGAAGCCAGTAGCGCCCGTCCCACAGCCCGTTCT
>DAINBS010000110.1:0-9155 GCA_036732805.1 Gemmatimonadales bacterium
GAGCGCGGTGTCGGCGCGATCCACCCATGGCTCCGTGCCCGCCCGGGCCCGGCCCCACGCCGAGTCCACGGCCACGGCCACGATTGCGCCATCGGGATCGAGCGCCAGCACGCGCTGGGACGCGCCCAACCGCGCCTCGGTCTCGAACACGGCGCCGTCGGGCACCGCCGGAAACCCGACGAGCGTGGTCGTGGTGCGCACCTCGGTGAGCGTGCGTACCAGGCGCCCCAGCTCCGGCCGGTAGCGCAGCACCACGGACTGCTGGGCCGCGCCGGGCCGGGGGGCGCCGAGCAGGGACGCGAGGAGGAACAGGGCCACCTCACTTCGGCGCATAGGGATCCTCCACGCGTCGCAGGGGCGTCACCGCGGCGGGGGCGGCGCTTGCCGCCTCGCGGCCCACTGCCGCGCCCAGGCGCGCCGCGAAGAACGCGAGCACGTCGGCGGGCCGGGCCCGGCGCGTCGCGAGCAGCGCCCGCCGCACGTCGTCCTCGCGCCGGCCCGCGATCAGGTCGCGCGCGCGCCCCGGAGTCACCCGCCGGTCCAGCATCAGCAGCTGGCGCACGACCGCGTCGGCGAACGGCACGTCCGCCGCCGGCGGGTACCGGTCCACCCCCTGGCGTCCGGCCAGCACCGCCGGGCGCGGGAACTTGAGGAACACCGGCTGCGTGAAGTGCGGATGGCGGACCATCAGCTCCCCCTTGGGGAGGGTGGCGAGCCTGATCTTGGTCGCGGGCGACAGCGTCTGATACCCCGGGGTCGCCAGCTCGTCGCCGTCCATCCGGCCGTACACGGTCGTGCCGGCGTTGCCCACCACCCGCCGGTGCACCTGGGAACGGAACTGCTGCGCGCCGAACAGCACGAGGCCGAGATAGCGCCCCCGCTCGGAGATGTCGAGCAGCATCTTGCGCACGTAGGTCTCGGGGCCGTCGGCCGGGGCGTACTTGTTCAGCTCGTCCACGAACACCACGACGTTCTCGACCCCCAGGTCGCGCCGCTCGAGGTGCTCGCGCAGCTTCGAGACCACGCGCGTGAACACCAGGTCCTGGCCCAGCTGATCGAGCCCCGCGACGTCCACCACGTACACCGACCGGTCCGCGAACGCCCCAAACGGCAGGTCGTGCCCTTCGGCGTCGTCGGTGACCAGCCCCTTGCAGCGCGTGGACACGTTGAGCAGCCGGTTGCGGACCTTGCGGATCGTGGCGACGTGGTGGGTCCGCCAGATGTCGCGGCCGCTCGCCTGCTCGAGCCCGTCGAAGATCGCGCGGAACAGGCCCTCGAGGCCCGCGAAGCTCTCCACCAGATGATGTCCGCCCCATTCGTCCTGGAACGGCTTGCCCACCACGCGGTCGGCCAGGAAATCCAGGAACGCGTCGGCCTTGGCGTCGATGTCGTCCCGGTTGAGCAGCACCTCGGCGTAGTCGAGCACCTCGCGGAGCCCCCAGACGAGGGGCTCCACGCTGTCGATCAGGCTCGGATGCGTGCGCAGCGTGTTGAGGTTGACGCCGTCCGGCTTGTGCGGGGCGAAGTAGCGCACGGCGGCGAACGGGTCCGGCCGGATCCCGAGGGCGGCGTACATCTCCCGATCCTCGGCGCTCAGGTCGCTCGCGCAGTCCAGGAAATCGAGGTCGGGTCCCTTCACGTTGAAGCAGACCGCCGCCACCCGCCCCTTCCGCGCCGGAAAGTGCTGGAAGATCGCGTTCAGCAGGAACACGACGGCGCTGGTCTTGGTGGCGAGGCCCGACACGCCCGAGATGGAGAGGTGCGCGGACTCGGGGCCCAGCAGGAAATCGGCGTCGAGGTACACCGGGGCGCGCGTGCCGCCCGCCGAGTAGAGACCAACCGGGATCGCGGTGCGCTCGTCGCCCCGCGCGTACGTGTCCATGCGCAGGGCAACCTCGACATCGTGCGCGTCGGCCATGTGGACGTCGGCCAGCGGAACCGGCTGCACGGGCTCGGCGGGCTCCTGGCGCAGGACCGCGGCGGTCCACAGCCGGATCTCCGCGCGCCGGGTGGGCGGCAGCACGCTCCCGGGATTCCCCTCCGCCGCGACGACATCGTGGAGCGGCGTCAGCAGGTCGGAGTAGCCCCGGCCGTCGGTCACGACCGCATGGACCGTCCGGCCGCCTCCGTCCACGCGGACGATGGCCCCGATGCCCACCGGCGCGTCGAGCGCCGTCCAGAAGTGGAACTGGTGCGGGCTCGCCGGCAGCGCTTCCGTCGCGACGACGCGGCCGATCGGGGCCTGGGACGTTCCGGTCAGTGCCATCCTCCCGCCTGAGCGCGCAGCAGGGTCTCGACTTCGTGGAGCGGATACAGCAGCCGGTCCCACCGGGGGTCCCGCCCGGCGATCGGGGCGCGCTCGGCCATCAGCCAGCGGCTCACGCGATCGGCGTCCGCGGGCAGGCCGTTTTGCGCCAGCCGCTCGATCCGGGTGAGCCCATGCAGCAGGTCTTCATCGGTCCACGGCCAGAGTCTAAGGTACCATGAGAGCGTGGTTCCCCCACCGTCCAGGTCGCGGGTGAACACGCTGGAGCGCTCCCCCTCCGGCAGGGTCAGGGCCACCTCGAGGTCCGGACCGTCCAGGAACTGGGTCTCGTGGTGCTTGACCACGCCAATAGCGCGCTCCGCGCCCGGGATGCCGCGCAGGCCGCGCACGCCGCCGTCCACGATCAACGGCTCGGACGCCTGCGCCAGGAACGCCCCGCAGGCTTCCCGTTCCAGGGCCTCGCGCCGGCGCTCGATCACCTGGGCCGCCGCGAACCGGTCCACCAGCGGGTGCGGGCGCGGGCCCGCGTCGGCCTCGCGCACCATCAGCCCGACGCGCTCCAGCGCCGCCCGCGGCGCCGCCGCCAGCCGCCCCGCCGGCACCACGAGGAACTCCTCGACCCGCCGCACCGTGCAGCTCAGCGTGCCGCGCGCGCGCACCAGCACCCCCGCCGCCACCTCGGCCCGGATCACGGGCACGAGCCCGAAGTGCCCCTCCACGCTCCAGCGCTGGATCCCGTCGGCGAACCCCACGCCGTCCGGCGCCGGCTCCGCCGCGCCCACCCGGACGGCGCACAGGCGGTCGCCTTCCACCACGCGGGCCGTGGCGAACGGCTGCTGGACGGGCTGCGGCGCGAAGTGCACCACGGTGCCGCGTGTGGGCGTTCCGCCGGCCTCGGCCAGGGCGCTCCGGAGCCGGGCGCGGGTGATCAGCGTGCCACCCGCAGGGCGGCGAGCAGCCCGTCGCGTACCGGGATCACCGCCGTCACGAAGCGCGGGTCGTTGGCGACCCGCTCGTTGAACTCCCGCATCCCACGCACGTCCGCGCCGTCCGCGTCGGCGTCCGCGATGCGTCCGTCCATGAACGTGTTGTCGCAGAGCAGGAGACCACCCACCCGGAGCAGCCGCAGCGTCTCGTCCAGGTACGCCGGCAGCGGCGCCTTGTCGGCATCGAGGAACACGGCGTCGAACGGACCCTCGAGCGTGGCGAGCGTGTCGCGCGCCTCCCCCACGCGCAGGTCCACGCGGTCCGCGACACCCGCGCGATCGAACGCCTCCCGTGCGACGGCGGCATGGCCCTCGTCGCCCTCGATGGTCACGAGCCGGCCGTTGGGTGGAAGCGCGCGGACGAGCCAGATCCCGGAGTAGCCCCCGAGCGTGCCCACCTCGAGCACCCGGCGGGCACCCACCATCCGGAGCAGCAGATGGAGGATGGTGCCTTCCTCGGCCGACACGAAGATCTCGGGAAGATCGGCTCGGCGGTGCCCCGCGCGGGCGGCCGCGAGCGCCGCGTCCTCGCGTGCGAACAGCGACGCGACATAGGCCGCGAGCCGGCCCGCGTCCGCGGTCATCCCCCCTGCGGGAACAGGGGCAGCTCCTGGAGCCACAGGCCGGCGAGCGTGCCCTCGGCATCGAGATCCACGATGACGTTGGCCGCCGCCTGGATGCTCCGGGCACGCGGGGCGCCCAGGGAGAGGTGGATCAGCGTCTCCGACGGCAGGGCCTCCGCCGTGATGCGCGTTTCGATCTCCACCACGCCGGCCGCCGTCTCTTTCGGCGGGGCAAAGCGCACGCGGCCGGGGGTCGCGTCGTGGGGGGCCGCCAGCCGGACGGCCCGTTCCACGTCGGGCCAGACCACGACCTCGATCCCGCAGAACACGCCGTCCACGGTCTCCAGCACCACCACGGCGCCCTCGGGGCCCTCGCATTCCCAGGCCACCGCGGGCGCTTCCTTTCGCACGGGCAGGGGGTGGCGGCCCGCCAGGATCTCGGTCTCCGCGTCCCAGTGGAAGTCGAACGCCGGCATCGGCTCGTTCGCCCGGTCAACCGTCACGCGTACCGGCATCTCAGTACCTCGCCATGAACCGTGTGAGTCGCTCCAGTGCCCGCGCCAGCGACTCCTCCGACGCGGCGTAGCTCAGCCGGACCCATCGCGGATCGCCAAAGGCGTCGCCCGGCACCAGGGCAACGCCTTCCTTGTTGATGAGACGTTCGCAGAAGTCCGCGGCCGTCTGGAGCTCCGTCCCGAACAGGTGATCCACCCGGAAGAAGAAATAGAACGCCCCAACCGGGTCCACGAACTCCACGCCGGGCATGGTCCGCCGGAAATGGCCCTCGACCAGGTCGCGCCGCCCGCGGAACGCCTCGACCATGCGATCCACGTCCTGCTCGACGCGGTCGTCGCCGAACGCGGCCACCGCCGCCCACTGCGAGGGTTGGGAGGCGCCGCTCGTGGTGTGGGACTGCACGCCGGCCATGGCCTTGGCGAGCGGCCCCGGGGCGAGCGCGATCCCGATCCGCCAGCCGGTCATCGCGTACGCCTTGCTCACGCCGGAGATCATCACCACGCGCTCCAGCAGCTCGTCGGGCAGGTCCAGCACGGACGGGGCCGGTCCGGGGCCGTAGTGGATGCGGCGATAGATCTCGTCGCAAATGAGCCAGATCTCGTGCTTCCGGCACCATTCGGTGATCGCCTTGAGCTCCGCCCGCGTGTAGACGGCGCCCGTGGGGTTGCAGGGCGACGACAGCATCAGCCCCCGGGTGAGCGAATCCCGCGCCCGCTCGAGGTCTTCGACGCTCACCTTCATGCTCCACTCGGGCGCCCCGGGAACCTCCACGGGCTCGGCCCGGGCGAACCGGACCATCTGGGGATACGACACCCAGTACGGGACGGGGACGAGCACCTTGTCGCCGGGTCCGAAGAGCGAGAACAGGGCGTTGAACAGGGACTGCTTGGCCCCGTTGGACACGACGATGTGGTCCGCGTTCACCGGCCGGCCGCCCGACAGCAGGGAGAAGTGGCGGGCCACGGCCGCTCGGAGGTCCAGCAGCCCCGGATTCGGCGGGTAGTGCGTCTTCCCTTGCTGGATGGCCCGGATGCCGGCCTCGGACGCCAGGCGGGGCGTATCGAAGTCCGGCTCGCCGGCCGAGAGGTCGATCACGTCCTCGCCCGCGGCGCGGCGCTGCTGCGCGGCCTGGCTGATGGCCAGCGTTTCGGACGGTTTGAGGAACTCGAGGTTCTTCGAAAGGCGCATTACCGGACAGCCCCGTGGCGGCGCAGCACGTCGAGGGTTGCCGCGATCGGGAGCGCGTCGACCGTGCGGTCGGCGCCCCGGACCGAGGTCGCGAGGAACAGGGAATTATATATCGCCTCCTCGGTCGCCTCGATCACCGCTTCGAACAACGGGCTCATCCTTTCATTGCTGAGGGGGCCGCGGGCGGCCAGGTCCGCAATCGGGACCGTCGAGAAGGCAATCACATAGTCGCCCGAGCCGTTGCTCATGGAGGAGCCGGTGCGCGCGAGCCCGGCCAGGGCGCGCCGGCCCAGGCGCTCCAGGTTGCGGTGCTCGAGCGGGGCGTCGGTCGCTACGACGATCATGATCGACCCGTCGGGAGACGCCGCTTCCGCCGGTCGGTTGAGCGGTTGAGCGGTTGGGCGGTTGGCCTGCACGCTGCCTGTCGCGCCCTCCCCCACCCCTCCCACCTCTCCTCTTTCCCCCTTCCCGATCTCTCCTTGCAGATAGTATTGCCCCAGCTCCTGGCCCACCGGGGCTCCGTTCACGGTGAGGATGCCGCCGTAGTTGCTCTGCACGAGCACGCCCACCGTCCAGCCGCCGAGCCCGGTGGGCAGCCGGCGGCTGGCCGTGCCGATGCCCCCCTTCCAGCCAAACGCCGTGGTGCCACGGCCCGCGCCCACGCTCCCCTGGGGCACGGGGCCGGTGTCCGCGGCGGCGAGGGCGGCGAGCACGTGGGCCTCGGCCACCGGCCGGCGGCGGATGTCGTTCAGGGCCCCGTCGTTGGTCTCGCCCACGACCACGTTCACCGAGCGCACGTCTTCGTTGCCGGGAAGCCCGAGCAGCCAGGTAATGGCCGCGTCGGCCACGCGGGGTACGCAGAGCGTGCACGTGAGCAGGATGGGGGACTCGATCTCACCCAGCTCCTGCACCTGGCTGCCGCCCATCAGCTTGCCGAAGGCGTTCCCGACGACGACGGCGCCCGGCACCTTGCGCCGGAACGGATTCTCCCCGTGCGGCAGGATGACGGTGACGCCGGTGTTGACGGCGGCGCCGTCGGTGACCGTCGTGTGACCCACGCGCACGCCCGCCACGTCCGTGATCGCGTTGTGCGGTCCCGGCGGAAGCACGCCCACCACGATGCCCAGCTCACGCGCGCCGCGGCGTGGGGCGTCCTGCGCGGCGAGGGCGCTGAAGCCGACGGTGACGGGGAGGAGGGTGAGGGCGATGATGGGTTGGGGTCGCATGGACGGATGGAGGGATAGAGGGATAGGAGGATCGAACCTGCTTGACGCTGTCACCGAGGACACGCCGACGCAAGCGCTCTTGCCGCCGCCAACCTCCTCTCTCCCCCTCTCCTCTGCCCTCACTGCCCTCACTGCCTCTCTGCTTCTCTCCGTTGCGCCCCCACTCCCATCCCGCTACTCTCCCCTTCTCTGTTTGACAACCGAGGGTGCGTGTGACCTGGGATTCCACGCCGACGTTCGACGCCGCGCATCGCGCGGCGCTCGAGAGCGGCAAACCGCTGATTTACGTGTGCCCGCCGGCCGGTTGGGCGCTGCTGCCACTCGCGGAACGCCTGCCGGTCACGCCGGGCGGCCCGCCCCTGCTGGTGCTCGCCCCGGATCCCGCGACCGTCACCGACATCGCCGCGGCGCTCGGCACCGTCACCGCCCTCCAGCCATGCCATGCCGTCCATGGGCTTGCGCGCGCGCGCCGGCTGCTCGCGCACGCCGCGCTGCGCGTAGTCGTGGCGACCCCCGCGGACGCCCTCGCGCTGGCCCGCGCTTCGGCGCTGCACCTCACCGACGTGCGCCAGCTGGTGGTGGCGTGGCCCGAGCTGACGCTGGCGCTCGATGCCCCCGACACGCTGGACGCCCTGCTGGCCGAGACGTCCGAGGCCCAGCGGATCATCGCCACGACCGACGAGCACCAGCCCGCGCTGGCGGACCTGCTCGCCCGGGTGGCGCACCGGGCGCCGGTGGCCGTGGCCGCCCGGCTGCCGGTGACCCCGTCCATTCCGTCCATCCGGTGGGTGGGCACCGAAGAGGAGCACCGGGCCGTCACCGCGCGGGCCGTGCTCGACGCGAGCAACCCGACACGCACCCTCCTCTGGGAACCGCTGGCGGCGCGGCACGCGCGCTGGGCCGCGGTCGCGGCGGATCCGTCGGTGCTGGTGAGCGGGGCGCCGGCCGACGACGCGCGGGTGCCGCTCGCCGTGGCGGGCGACCTCCCGTCCCCGGACCTGTTGGCGGCGCTGGCGGCCATCGCCGACACCGTGGTGGTGCTGGCGCGGCCCGCGCAGGTGCCCTACCTGGAGCGGATGGCCGCCTCTCCGCGCGCGCTGCGCGTGGCCGATGAGGCGGATGTGGCGCGCGACCGCGCGGCGGCGGTGCGTCGCCGGCTGCGGGAGCGGCTCGACGAGGGCGACCTCACCGGCGAGCTGCTCACCCTGGGGCCGCTGTTCGACGAGCACGACCCGGCGCGGGTTGCGGCCGCGGCGCTCGCACTGATGGACGCGCCCGCGGCGCCCGCGGCGGAGGAGCCGGGCTGGGCCCGCGTCTGGGTGGGCGCCGGCCGGCGGGAAGGCGTGCGGGCCGGCGATCTCGTGGGCGCGCTCGTCAACGAGGTGGGCCTGCCGCGCGCGTCGGTGGGCCGGATCGACCTGCGCGATGGCTTCACGCTGGTCGAGGTCCGCGCGGACGTCGCCGACCGCGCGGTGCGCGGCCTCACCGGCATCTCGCTGCGCGGCAAGCGGGTCACGGCCCGCCCGGACCGCCGCTGATCAGGCCGGCGCGTCCATCGCCTCGCGCAGCTGCTGACCCGGCTTGAACGCCGGGATGGACGCCGCCGCGATGGCCACCGGCGCACCGGTCCGCGGATCGCGCCCGGCGCGCGCCGCCCGGGCCCGCACCTGGAACGTGCCGAAGCCGGTGACCTGCACCTTCTGGCCCGCGCGCAGGGTGCGCGCGATCACGCCGCGCGGTCCGAACAGCGCTTCGATCACGCGGGCCGCCTCGGGTTTCGGAAGCCCGGACTGTTCGGCCAGGGCATCGATGAGCTCACTCTTGTTCACGCGCGCCTCCGGTCTGGTTATTGGAGCAATATCACCGGCCCGCCCGATGGGGCAAGCGCCTTGTGCCGCCGGGACCGCGCGGGTAACGTAGGGCGCTGCCACCCCGACCGCATGACACGCGCCTACCACCACACCCATCCCGGTTGGATCGAAGTCGTGAGCGGTGTGATGTTCAGCGGCAAGAGCGAGGAGCTGCTGCGCCGCGTCCGCCGGGCGGTCATCGCGCGCCGGCGCGTGCAGGTCTTCAAGTCGCACCTCGACGATCGCTACGGCGGCGTGCACCGTATCGCCACGCACGACGGCCTCATGGCCGAGGCCGTGCCCGTGGATTCCGCCGCGGAGATCATGCGCCGGGTGCGCCCGGACGCGGAGGTCGTGGCCATTGACGAGGCGCAGTTCCTCGACGAGGGCATCGTGGACGTGGCAACGACGCTGGCCGCCCGCGATGGCGCTGCCCACGGCGTACATATCGCCGTCGGCATCGGGCGCGATCGCCGTGCCTTCCGCGTCCTGCCCGATCTCGAACTGGAACTCGTCGAGGTTCGTCCAGCCGTCGCCGTCGAGGTCGCCGTTGTGGTCCT
>DAINBS010000111.1:0-9132 GCA_036732805.1 Gemmatimonadales bacterium
CCACCTCATGCTCGCGGAAACGGCGCCCGAGGCCTTCGACCGCGACGGCTGGATCTTCGAGATCAAGTACGATGGCTACCGCATGCTCGCGGAGGCCGGGGAGGGGGAGGGGCGGCTGATCTCGCGGAACGGCAACGACTACACGGCGAGCTTCCCCGAGCTGGCGCGCGCGCTGCGCGCGCTCCCCTTCCGACACGTGGTGTTCGATGGGGAGGTCGCGGTGCACGACGCCGCGGGACTGCCGAGCTTCCAGCGCCTCCAGAAGCGCGCCCGCCTGACGCGGGCGCCCGACGTCCGCCGTGCGGCCGTGGAGCTCCCCGCCGCGTTCTATGTGTTCGACGTGCTCGGCTTCGAGGGTTGGGACCTGCGGTCGCTCCCGCTCGTCGAGCGGAAGGCGATCGCGCGGGGCCTGCTGCCGCCCGTCGGCCCGTTGCGCTATGCCGATCATGTGGAGCGCACCGGGACCGCGTTCTTCGACCAGGCCGTGCGGCTTGGCCTCGAGGGCATCGTGGGCAAGCGTGCGGACGCGGCCTATCGCGCGGGACGGTCTCCCCATTGGGTGAAGGTGCGCGCGGATCACACGGACGATTTCGTGGTCGTGGGCTTCACGGCGCCCAAGGGCTCGCGGACGGGTTTCGGCGCCCTGCATGTTGCCTGGTACGACGGAGACGCCCTCGTCTACGCAGGGCGGGTGGGCACGGGCTTTCGTGACGAAGACCTCGTTGCGGTGCGTGATACCCTCGAGGGCCTGGCTGTCGAGAAGCCGCCGTGCGAAGGCGCGCCCGCGGGGGCCGAGCACCGCTGGATCAGCCCGACGGTCGTCGCGGAGATCCGGTACAAGGAAGTCACGGACGAAGGCCTGTTGCGGCAGCCTGTGTTCGCGCGGTTCCGGGATGACAAGCCTCCCGAGGACTGCCTCCGCCGATCGGACACCGCCGAGCGGACGCCGCAGCCCGCGCCGGTGGTGCGGCCCGGCCGCGTCGAGGTCGTGCTCTCGAACCTCGACAAGGTCTTCTGGCCCGAGGAGGGCTACACCAAGGGCGACCTGATCACGTACTACCGGACGATCGCCCCGGCCATGCTGCCCTATCTCCAGGACCGGCCCCTCGTCATGACGCGGTTCCCCGACGGGATCGACGGCAAGTCCTTCTTCCAGAAGGACGCCCCCGTGTTCGCGCCGGACTGGATCCGCACGGAGGTGATCTACAGCGACGACGCGGAGCGGGAGGTGAGGTACTTCGTGGCCGACGACGCGGACGCGCTCGCCTACGTCGCCAATCTCGGCACGGTGCCGATCCATGTGTGGGCGAGCCGGATCGCGACGCTCGAGCAGCCCGATTGGGCCATCATCGATCTGGATCCCAAGGAGGCGCCGTTCGCGCACGTGGTGACGGTGGCGCGGGCCGCCCACGAGCTGTGCGAGGCGGTCGACTTCCCGTGCTACGTGAAAACGAGCGGGTCCACCGGCCTGCACCTGCTCCTGCCGCTCGGCCGCCGCTGCACCCACGATCAGGCCCGCCTCGTCTCCGAGCTGCTCGCCCGCGTCCTCGTGGCACAGCTGCCGGACATCGCGACCGTCAAGCGCCTTCCCACTCAGCGGGAGGGCAAGGTCTACCTGGACTATCTCCAGAACGGCCGCGGCAAGTTGCTGGTGGCGCCGTTCAGCGTGCGGCCCCTGCCCGGCGCGCCGGTCTCGACCCCGCTCCGGTGGGACGAAGTGACCTCGGATTTGGACATCCGGCGGTTCACGATCGCCAACGTGCCCGGACGGGTTACGGGGCTGGCGGCCGATCCGCTGGGCGGGGTCCTCACCGAGCAGCCTGACCTGGTGGCGCTGTTGGGCCGGCTGCAGGCCCGGGTCAAGTCGTGACGGGGTCTCACGGGACGCGCGGAGAGCCGCTCGCGATTCCGACGCCGGCGGGCATCGTGAGCGGCCTGCTCGACCGCCCCGACGACGCCCGGGTTCTCCTGGTACTCGGGCACGGCGCCGGCGCCGGGATGCGGCACCGGTTCTTCGAAAGCCTGGTGCCGCACCTCGGCCAACGCAGCGTCGCCGTGTTGCGGTATCAGTTCCCGTACATGGAAGCCGGGGGGCGCCGGCCCGATGCGCCGGCCGTGGCGCAGGCCACCGTGCGCGCCGCGGTCGCCGTGGCCGCGGAACGGGCAGGGGGGCTCCCGCTCCTTGCCGGAGGCAAGTCGTTTGGGGGGCGCATGACCTCCGCGGCCCAGAGCGCGGAACCGCTCCCCGGCGTCCGCGGGCTCGTGTTCCTGGGGTTCCCGCTCCACGCGGCCGGACGGCCGTCGACCAGTCGGGCCGATCACCTGGACCGGGTGACGGTACCGATGCTGTTCCTGCAAGGGACCCGCGACACCCTTGCCGATCTCTCCCTCCTGCGGCCGGTCGTGGACCGGCTGGAGGCCCGTGCCAGGCTCCACGTCGTGGACGGGGCCGACCACTCGTTTGGCGTGCTCAAGCGCTCTGGACGGAGCGGCGAGGACGTTCTGACGGAATTGGCGGACACGGTGGCCGCCTGGGGCGTCAACCTCGCGAGCTGACCGCCACGGCGCGGTGGGTGTCTCGGGAATTACGCGAGCAGGGTGTTCAACTCCTGCGCGAACTTCGGTCCCGCGGCGCCATCCTCGTGCTTGAAGAACGCGAAGGTGTCCGCCCACGGCTGTTCCCTGATCCGGGCCGCCCAGCTTGTCAGCGCCGCCGCGTCGTATTGCTCGCGCCGGAGCCGCAGGTATCCCCAGTCCGCCGTCGCCACGAAGGGGGTGGCATTCTCGTCGTCGCCCTGATCGGCAACGCAGAGCGCCGCGTTGCGGGACTGGAGCGCGGCGTAGACGTCGTCCTCGAACCAGGACGGGTGGCGGAACTCGAAGGCGGCCCGCCACCCGCGGGGGAGCAGGCCCAGGAATTCCGTGAGGCGCGCCAGGTCCTTCTTCATGTTGGGCGGCAGCTGGAAGAGCGAGGGACCCCGCTTGGGTCCCAGGGCCTGCGATACCTGCAGGAAGTACGTCAGCTCCGACTCGACACCCTTGAGACGTCCAAAGTGGGTGATCCGGCGGGAAGCCTTGAGGACGAAGCGGAACGTGTCCGAAACCTGGTCGGCCCACGCGAGCACGACCGATTCCTTGGGCATGCGATAGAACGTGTTGTTGATCTCGACGGTGGGCAGCTTGCCGGCATAGTGCCCAAGCATGCCGTCTTCCGCGAGGTCCGCCGGGTAGAAGCTGCCGCGCCACTCCTTGTATGCGTACCCGCTGGTGCCGGCAAGGCAGGCCACTAGCTCTCCGGCCGCCAGAAGATCGAGATCCGATACCCATCCGGATCGACGACGGCAAAGTCCCGGCCTCCGTGGCTGTCGTCGGGGGCCTCCTCGATCACGCCGCCGCGCTCCTGGATGAGCCCGGCCAGGCGGGTCACGTCCTGCCGTGTGGCGCAGTAGAGGCGGACGCCCTGCCCGCGGGGACCCGCCGGCGGTTCGGCCTCCTGCTCGAGCAGAAAGCGCACCTTGCCCGCCTTCAGTTGTGCGGCCACCAGCCGGTCGTCCTCGCGCAGCTCCCCGGCGGCCACGAAGCCGAGGATGTCGCGGTACCAGCTCAGGCTGCGCTCGATGTCGGAAACGGCCAGGATGGGCATCACCGCCCGCAACCGCAGGGTCTCCAGCCGGCCGCGCCGGCGCTCGCTACGGCTCTGCGCGGTTTCATCACCTATCGGCATTCCATCACTCCCGGTACGTGGCTCTCGACTCCCGGCCCGATCATGTCACCCCCCGAGCCTGACGCCCGTGACCCCGGGCACAACCCCGGGGGCGGGAGGCGCCGCGGGGCCGGCCCGCTCTATCTTACCGTCATGCGCCACGTCCGCCTCCTCGCAGGTCCCCTTCTCGTTCTCGCGACCGCCACGTGCGGCGATGGGACCGGCGGGCCCGACTCCGTCCCCGCCGACACCGTCGCGCCCTTCGTGACCGCCGTGTTGCCGGCCCCGCTCGAGCGGAACGTGCTCCTGGATGCGGCGATCACCGTGACGTTCAGCGAGCCCATCAATCCCGCCACGGTAGGTGTCGGCTCGTTTCTGGTGCGTCGGTCGTTTGACACCGTGCCCGGCAGCTACGTGTTCGGCGACAGCACCGTCAGCTTCGAGCCCGACGGCCTGCTGGAGTCCGGCACGGCGTACTCCGTGACACTCACCCGCGGGGTCCGCGATCCGGCAGGCAACCAGCTGGCCCGCGATACCGCGTGGTTCTTCCGCGCCGAGGGGCCGGCCGTCCCAGCATCTCGCCGGTGAACCGGGCTCAGCGGACGACGCTTCGCAGCACGAACCACACGTTGGCGGGCCGCTCGGCCAGCCGGCGCATGTACCAGCGGAACCACGCGCGCCCGTAGCTGATCAGCACCCGGACGGCGTAGCCCTCCCGGTGCAGCCGCTCCTGTTCGGCGGTGCGGATACCATACAGCATGTGGACCTCGCAGGCCCGGCGATCCAGCCCCGCCGCCGCCGCGCGCTCCTGCAGGGCGCGGATGATGGACACGTCGTGCGTCCCCAACACCGGCGCCGCGCCGCCCTGCCGGGCGGCATGCTCGATCAACGTGGTCCCCAGCGTGAGATAGGCCGCGTCGGTATCCCGCTTGTCGGGAAACGCGTGGTGCGGCGGCTCGGCATACGCGCCCTTCACCAGGCGGATGGCCGGCTTCAGGGGGAGCAGCGCATTCAGGTCCGCTGCCGTGCGGCGCAGATAGGTCTGCAGGCACAGGCCGACGTTGTCGTGGCGGCCGCGCAGCCGGCGGAACACGTCAAGTGTCGCGTCCACGTAGCTCGAGTCCTCCATGTCGATCCATACCCGGCTCCCCTGGCGGCCGGCCTGCTCCACCACCGCATCCATGCGGGACACACAGCCCGCGAGATCGAAGTCGAGCCCCAGCTGGGTCGGCTTGACCGAGATGACCGTGGGCAGGTTGCGCGCCGCGATCTGCCCCAGCACGCCGAGGTAGTGGTCCCGCACCGCGTCGGCCTCGCCCGCGTGGGCAAGGTTCTCGCCCAGCTGTGTGAACACCGTGCCAAGGCCCCGCTGGGCCAGGTCCGCGGCCGCGGTCAGGGCGGCGTCCAGCTCCTCCCCGGGCATGAAGCGGCGGACGGCACGGCGGGCAAACGCCCGCTGGCGAGCCTGCCGCTCGAGCCAGCGGTTGCGGGAGCCCCAGAGGAGCAGCGAGCGTGCGATCGACATGGCACAAAGATGCAGAGGGGGCTGAACGGGCAGAAGGGGGAGGAGAAGCGCGGAATCAGATCGCAGACCGCAGATGGCAGAATGGATGGCTGAGGGGATGCCTGGCGTTTTCCATCCGGGTGGGCTGAAACCATATCGTCCCCTCAGGCGTCAGAGATTCAGGACGATAACGGAGACTCGAACATGCTCAGCCGGTCGCTGGGCGCCCTGGCGGGTGCCCTTCTGCTCGTTCAGGTCCCGCTCGGGGCCCAGACGCCCACCCTCACATGTGACGACGCCTGGGACCGTGACGAGGAGCGTTACTGCGAGATCCGCGAGGTAACGCTCGCCGCGGGTCGCAGCCCGATTACCATTGATGGCGGGCCGAACGGCGGGGTCCGCGTGCGGGCGTGGGACCGCAACGAAATCCGCCTGATCGCGCGGATCGAGGCCCGCGCCGGCTCGGAGGCCCGGGCCCGTGAGCTGGCCGCGGGCGTCCGGCTCGAAACGGCCGACGCCATTCGCGGTACCGGTCCGACCCAAGGCCGTCGTGAATGGTGGTCGGTGACCTTCGAGGCGTTCGTGCCCAGGCAGTCCGACCTCGCGCTCGAGACCGTGAACGGGGGCATCCGGATTGCCGGTGTACACGGCCGGATCCGATTCGATGTCACCAACGGGGGGGTGTCCGTCGCCGGGCTTGGGGGTGACGTCAGCGGTCGCTCCTCAAACGGCGGCATCAGCGTGGCTCTCGAGGGGACGACGTGGGACGGCACGGGCCTGGACGTTCGGACCACCAATGGCGGGGTCCAAGTCTCCGTACCCGAGGGGTACTCGGCGCGGTTCGAGACGGGCACGACCAACGGTTCCCTCCGGTTCGACTTCCCGGTGACCGTCCAGGGACGGCTGAACCGGCGGGTCGAACTCGACCTGGGCAACGGCGGGCCGCCCGTCCGCGTCATGACCAGCAATGGCAGCGTGACGGTGCGCCGGCCGGAGATCTGAGGGCTCGACCGCGCTGCACGAGCGTTCCTCACCGCCCGGCCGTCCCACCGACGCCGGGCGGTGTCGCTTGCCCGGCACGCGCGCGCAGGGTACTCCTACGGCTTCGTTTTCCTGTGACCCCGGAGGCCGGATGCACCCGTTGCTGACCGCCGCCCGCCCGCGAATGCTCGGCGCTCTCCTGCTGTCCCTGCTGGCCGTGCCGGGTACCGCCGCCACCGGACAGACCTTCCGCTCGGACGACTCGGTCCTGCGCCGCATCTGGACGGAGGGTATGGAGCGCTCGCAGGCCGAGCGGTTTGCGCAAGTGCTGATGGACTCGATCGGTCCGCGGCTTTCGGGGACGGCCGGGTACGGGGCGGCCGTGGAGTGGCTCGAGCGGACCTATGCCTCCCTCGGGGTCCCCGCCCGGAGGGAGCAGTACGGGACGTGGCGCGGCTGGCGTCGGGGAACGCTCCACGTGGACCTCCTGACCCCCTGGGTCACGACACTCGAAGCCCGGTTCGCCGCGTGGAGCCCGGGCACCGACGGACCGGTGGAGGGGGCGGTGGTGATCATCCCCGAGGGGCTCACCCTCCAGACGCTCCCGGCCTGGCTTGCCAGCGTGCGCGGCAAGTTCGTGCTCGTGTCCGCGCCGCGGCCCGGCTGTCGCGCGCCCGAGGATTTCGCCGAGCGGGCCCGCCCCGAGACCGTCGCCGCCGAGCGCGCGGAAGTCGAGCGCCGGCTGGACACCTGGATGCGGCAGGTGGCCGTGCTCGGCGGAATCAGGAATCTGGGTGGGCGGCTCGAGGTGGCCGGCGCGGTCGGGCTGTTCACGCACAACTGGATCGGGGGGAACTGGGAAGCCGGCTGGGGCACCAGCAAGATCTTCGACGCCGGCACCACGACGATTCCATCGGCGGAGCTGAGCTGCGAGGACTACGGCCTCCTGGCCCGGCTCGCCGCGCACGGGCAGGGGCCGCGGGTCCGGGTGGACGCGCGCGCGGAGTTCACCGATCCCGTGCCGATGTTCAACGTCATTGCGGAGCTGCGCGGCGCGGAGCTGCCCGACGAGTACGTCGTGCTCTCGGCCCACCTCGACTCCGAGCAGGGCGCCACGGGGGCCACCGACAACGGGACCGGAACGACCATGATGCTCGAGGCGATGCGTCTCCTGAAGGCCGCGTATCCCCGGCCGCGGCGGACGATCCTCGTGGGGCACTGGGGGGGGGAGGAGCAGGGACTCATCGGATCACGCGCGTTCACGGAGGACCACCCCGACGTGCTGGAGGGCCTCCAGGCCCTGTTCAATCAGGACAACGGCACGTGGCGCGTCGAGTACGTCGAAGCGAACGGGTTCCTCGAAGCCGCGGGCAACCTTGCCCGATGGCTGTCCCTCGTGCCCCCGGAAATCACGCAGAACCTCCGACTCGGGACGCCGGGCGAGCAGGTGAACGGGGGCAGCGATCACGCGTCATTCGTGTGCCACGGAGCGCCGGCGTTCCGCCTGCAGTCCGACTACGACGAGTATCGGCAGTACACGTGGCACACCAACCGCGACACGTTCGACAAGATCGTGTTCGACGACCTGCGGAACAACGCGACCCTGGTGGCGATGCTGGCGTATGCGGCGTCGGAGGATCCCGCGCGAACGCCGCGGACCCGCGCCCTGCTGGGCGCGAATCCGGAGACCGGGCAGCGGAGGGAATGGCCGACGTGCGGAACGGCGAGACGCGCCTACCAACCCTGATGGGGGTAGGGGCGAGGGGGAGGCGTCAGGTGGCAGGATAGACGGCGAGACGGCCAGACGGCGGGCGGACGGCTCGACGAAAGGCGAAAGGGGTGGCACGGGTCCGACCGCGTCACCCCTTTCGCCTTGCTCCTGCCGACCGCTTGCCGTCTGGCCGTCTGACCGTCTACCCTACAACCTCTCTCTGTCAGCTGGCCCCTAGAATCCCGGAATGAATCCGAACTGCCAGACCCATCTATCGCGCTGAAACGCGTACGCGTAGTCCAGTTCGATGATCGCGAATCCGAGCAGGTTGATGCGAAGCGCCGCGCCGGCGCTCACCAGCGGGCGGCGGTCGCCGCCAAAGAACCACGCGCGATCGTCGGGTGCGGTCTCGGCGAAGTCCCTTCCCCAGTATGCCAGGCCGGCGTCGGTGAACACGGCCAGCTCGACCGGCAGCACCCCGTAGTAGCCGCCGCCCACGCCGAGCGCACCCAGCAGCGGGAAGCGCACCTCCGCGCTCGCCAGGAACATCTTGCTCCCGGTGAGCCTGCTGTACAGCGGGCAGGTGTCCCCGTCGCCGGGGTCCGGATCGCCGCAGTCGCCCGACTTGAACGACCGGTAGTCGTAGCCCCGCACCATGCCCGGATAGCCGAGGTTGATGGACCGGATGATGGTCGTGTCGGCATCGCCGGCGTACCGCCCGAAGTGCAGCACGCGCCCGGCCAGTGTCACCGGCCGGAAGGGAACCACGTAACGACGGAAGTCGGCGAGCAGCCCGACGTAGGACAGGTCCCCGAGGGATGACGATACCTCGAACCGGTAGCGCTGGCCGACGATGGGCGACGTGGCTCCGTAGAGCGACTGGTCATACACCAGCGCCGCGCTGCTGACGGCGGAGGTGATGGCCCCGAGCCCGGTCGGCAGGGACGTCGTCTCCTGGTCGATGAGCTCGCCGGTGATCAAGTCGCTCACGACCGTCTTCAGCTCGCGGTCGAACCGGATGTCCTGGAGGCCCGCGGCGAACTCGAGACGCTGGGCCCGGTTGAGCGGATAGGCGATCAGCCCGGAGAGGTCGCGGTTGGTCTGGCGGAACAGCTCCGTGGCCTCCACGAACACCGGCCGGCCATCGATGACGTCGTCGTAGTAGCCGTAGCCCGACGCCCGGTAGACGAACTGCTGGAGGATCACGCCCCAATTGAGCCGCCGGCGCAGGTT
>DAINBS010000112.1:0-6657 GCA_036732805.1 Gemmatimonadales bacterium
CGCGAGGCCGGAGTTGGCGCGTGTGAGGACGCTCAGGTGCACTCCGCCGACGCGCACCGGTTCCCCACCCAGCTTCAGCGCGTCGTTCAGCGAGTCCAGCAGATCCGACACCTGCGACCAGGACATCGCCCGCTCCACCGCAAACACGGCCAGGTGCGCGCGTGCGGACCGGCCCTCCACCGAATCCGGCGCCAAGCCCCGAACCTGCGCGAAGCGCGTACCCGCCGTGACCGAATCGCCCGCGGCAAGCCACCGCCTTCCGTCCTGCAACCACAGGCGGAGCCGCTCGCCGACCCCCCGCGCCGGGTCATCGACCAGACGATCCACGAGCCCGGACACCGACGCCGGCTCGCCCGCGCCGACGGTATCGAGCGCCGGAAGCCAGAGGACCTCGTCGTATGGTCCGGTCGCTAACTGCTCAAGGGTGGCCACGGCCTCGGACCGCCGCCGCAACCGCGTCAGGGCCATGGCCCGGTCGAACTCCGCCTCCCCCCTCCCGGAGGCCGCCAGTTCCTCGAGCGCCTCGGCGTCGCGACCAAGCCGCAACAGCGCCTGCCCGCGCAGCAGGTGCGCTCGGGACTGCTCGGCCGCCTCGCCGAGGGTGAGCACAGGTCCCACCGCCACGAGCGTGGATTCCGGCTCGCGCAGTTGGAGGTGGCATTCGCCCCTGAGCAGCCGTGCTTCGATTCCCAGGCGCGTATCCGTGCTCGAGTCGGCCGCAACGGTGAGCGGCTCGACGGCCTGATTGCACGACCCCGTCCTGGCGAGCGCCCGGCCCCGCAGCAGAAGCGCGTCGTCCCAGTACTTGCTCTTGCGGTGCCGCGAGGCCACCGACTCTGCCTTGACGGCCGCCTGCGACCAGAGGGAGCGGGCCTCGCCCGTCCGTCCTTCCCGTTCGGCCCGCGTGGCCTCACGGGCCAGCCGATTGGCATTGTAGAGTCCGTTGTAGTACGCGCAGCCCGTTCCGGCGACGGCCAGCGCGAGCACGAGAAGGCGCCCGCTCACGGCGCCGCCTCGCCGAGCGTCTTGGCCTCGAACCGCTTGAGGTACTCGACGATGCCGTCGGCGATAGACCGCGCGAGCGCGCGCTGCCCCGCCGCCGAACTGATGAACTGGGCGTCACTCCGGTTCGTGCCATAGCCCGTTTCCACCAGAATCGCCGGGCGGGTAGCGGTGGTCAGCACCACGAAGCGGTTCTGCTGAATGCCACGGTCGCGGCCGGGATGCACCCCGGCGGCGTTCTGCTGCACCAGCTCGGCGAGGAGCGCCGACTCGCGCAGGATCTCGTTGGCTTGCAGGTGCTTCAGGATGAACAGCGCGGGATCGTCCTCCCCGGGCGGCGCGCCCGCTTCGAAGCGGAGCGCGTCGTTCTCGAGCGCCGCGACGCGGCGGGCATCCTCGGTCTGCGCCTCTCCCAGGAAGTACGTGTGGATGCCGTTGACGTTCTGATAGCCGGCGCGCCGCGCGAGCGCATCCACGTGTACGCTCACGAACAGGTCGCAATCGTCCCGGCACATCCGGGCTCGATCGTACAGGCTGATGAGCGTGTCGGCGGAACGGGTCATCACGACGCCGATGTCGCGCTGCTCGAGCTCGGCCTTGAGCCGCTTCGCGATGCCGAGCGTGATGTGTTCCTCGCTCACCCCCCTGGGGCAGAACAGGCAGGGGTTGCCGGGGTCGCCGCCGCCGTGTCCGGCGTCCACGGTGACTACGTGGCGCTCCCGCAGCCCCGTGACCGGATGGCGCTCGACCGGCGGCGACGTCGTGCGGACCACCGGAGCGAGCGCCGCTTCCTCGAAGCGCGCCGCTACCGGATCATAGCGGTACCCCTCGCGGAACCGGCGCGGGATGTAATCCGTGAGCCACTGGAGCGGGAGGTACAGCGTGTCGCCGAGCAGGTAGGCGCCGCTCGCGAGCGGCACGACGAGCCCGCCGTCCAGCACCGCCGGCGCGTCGAGCAGGAAGCGAAACGGCTGGCCACCGAATGTCACCGTTGCCCAGTCGCCATCGACCTCGCTGCGCAGCGGGAGCAGGGCCGCGAGCGGCGGGACCGCGATGGCGGGTTGTCCCCGCCATACGCGGATGGGCACCGAGGCTTCGCCGCGGGCGGTCGCGACGATGACGGCCGCGGGCGCCGGGCGCGGCGGCGGCTCGGCGCCGACGAGCACGCCCAGCAACAGGCCGGCGGCGCCGATCACCGGCGTCGCCCCATCGCGCGTGCGGCCTCGCGATCGGCAATGCGGCGCTTCAGCGTTTCGCGCTTGTCGTGCAGCTTCTTGCCCCGCGCCAGCGCCATGGTCACCTTGGCCCGCCCCCGCGAGAAGTGCAGATCGAGCGGCACGAGCGTGAGGCCCTGCTGCTCGACCGCCCCGATGAGCCGCCGGATCTCCCGCACGTGCAGCAGGAGCTTCCGGGTCCGCCGCGGCTCGTGGTTCACGTACCCCCCGGAGTCGTATGGCGCGATCGTCATCCCCTCGAGCCAGACCTCGCCATGCCGCACGACGCCGAAGGCCTCGGCAAGACTCACTTTGCCGTCCCGCACCGACTTGATCTCGGTGCCCGATAGCACAAGACCGGCCTCCCACGTCTCAAGGATATGGTAGTCGTGGCGGGCCTTGGAGTTCCGGGCCACCACGGGGCCCGAGGACGCGGATTCGGCTGGCTTTGGCACGTGCTAAGTTCAAGTTAGAAGCAGACTTCGGATGGGTCAAGCGAAAGGTTGACGCCCGGTACGCGTGCGGTGATATTGCGGTCCCCGCGTCCGGACCACAGCTCGCGCGGGCCATAACGCCGAAGTGGTGGAACTGGTAGACGCGCTGCGTTCAGGGCGCAGTGGGCGCAAGCCCGTGGGGGTTCGAGTCCCCCCTTCGGCATGATTCCAGACGACGAGACAGGCGGAGAAAGACGGGCAGCGGTCGGCAAGACCGAGGGCGAAAGTCAGCCGCTCCCTTCCCCCTCTCAGTATTACGCAGGCCTCGCTTCACCCACCACCGAACCGTCCGCTCTCCGTCTTTCCGTCTCGCCGTCTCTCCTGCCGCCTGCTCGCCGGCCTCCTAATACCTCGTCATTTCGGGGTCGATCTCCAACGCCCATCCCTCGACCCCGCCCCGCAGACTCCGCACATCGGCGAATCCCTGAGCAAGCAGGAAGTGCCGCGCCACCAGGGAGCGCTGCCCGGTATGACAGTACGTGACCACCGTGCGTCCGGGATCGAGCTCGCCGAATCGGCGTGGCAGCTCCCGCAAGGGAATCAGCACGGCGTTGTCGAGGCGGCAAATGGACCACTCCCACGGCTCGCGCACGTCTACGAGCTGGACCTGGTTGCCGGCCGGGACCTGCCGGTGCAGCGTGCGCGCCGACCACTCCACGCCGTCATCGTCCGACGGGGCGGCCGTGCCGCAGAACGCTTCGTAGTCGATCAGCTCGCGAATGGTCGGGTTTTCGCCGCAGACCGGACACTCGGGGTCCTTCCGCAGCGGCAGCTCGCGAAACCGCATCGGAAGTCCGTCGAACATCAGGAGCCGCCCGGTAAGCGGCTCGCCGACGCCGGTGATCAGCTTCATCGTCTCGAGGGCCTGGAGGCTCCCGATCACTCCCGGCACGACGCCGAGCACCCCCGCCTGCTCGCACGACGGCACCAGCTCCCGCGGCGGCGGGTCCCGGAACAGGCAGCGGTAGCAGGGGGCGCCCGGAGCAGCGAACACGGATACCTGCCCTTCGAAACGGAAGATGGCTCCGTACACGTCCGGCTTGCCGAGCATCACGCAGGCGTCGCTCACGAGGTACCGCGTCGGGAAGTTGTCACTCCCGTCGACGATCACGTCGAAGTCCCGGAGGATGTCGAGGGCATTGCCGGACGTGAGTCTGGTGGCGAACCGCTCGACCTGGACGTGCGGGTTCAGGTCGTGCAGCCGTTCCGCAGCGGCCTCGTCCTTGGGCCGGCCGAGCGCGGATGTCCCGTACAGGACCTGCCGCTGCAGGTTGGTCTCGTCCACCCGGTCGTCGTCCACGAGACCGAGCACGCCAACCCCACCCGCGGCAAGGTAGAGCGCGGCCGGCGAGCCCAAGCCTCCCGCGCCGACGAGCAGCACGCGCGCGCCTTTGAGCCGGCGCTGGCCGGCTTCACCAATCCCTGGAAGGCTGAAGTGGCGGGCGTACCGCCGTAGCTCCGCGGGCGTCAGCGGCGGCGCGCCCGTCACCGGCCCACTCCGGCTAGAACCGCGGCGCGGTTGCGCCCTGCCCGGTGAACATCTCCTCGACGTCCTCTTCGCTGGCGAGAAGAACGTCGAGCGTCACCGCCTGCAGGAAATCATCGACGCGCCGCTGGAGTGCCCGCCACACCGGCCGGATGGAGCACCCGTTCTCGGCGTTGCACCGCTGGTTGCCGATCGGGTAGGCATCGCAGTTCACCTCGAACGTGCGATTCTCGGCGGCCTCGAGCACATCGCGGACGGACACCTCGGACGCCGGTCGCGCCAGGAAGTACCCCCCACGCGCCCCGCGGACGCTCGTGACGAGCCCCGCACGCCGGAGCTTGAGCAGTATCTGCTCGACGTAGTCCGGCGGAAGTCCCTCGTGCTCGGCAACTTCGCGCGCCGGAACCGGTCGCTCGCCGCCCTGGCGGGCAAGATGCACCGCGACGATGAGGCCGTATTCGGCCCAAGTCGTAATCCTCACGTTCCCCTCCCCGTGTAACCCCCGCTCCCGCAATATCCGACGGTGGTACAAGGAAATCAACGTGGGGGAGAGGAGTGGCGGGGGCGGCAGGAGCGGCAGGAGCGGCAGGAGGGCAGGAGGGCAGGAGCATCCCGCTCATCCCGCCCTATCCGGCCTAGTCCGAACAGTCCCCCAACGGGTAGACGAACCCGCAGTTCGGGCATGGGTTCTTGCATCCCCAGGCGCGCGAAGGCACCGAAAAGCCGCAGCGCTGGCAGCGGAGATCCGGGTCGGGAGGCGACGGCGCCGGTTCGCCTTCCGGCGGCTCCCGGTCAGGCGAGTGCGATCGCACCGATGAGGAACGGGTTGGTGGCGCGCTCCCGTCCAATGGTCGTCTCGGGACCGTGGCCGGCATAGACCGTGGTCTCGTCCGGGAGCGGAAGCAGGACGTCCCGGATGCTCGCGAGCAGGGTCGCGCCGTCTCCTCCCACCAGATCCACCCGTCCCACCGAGCCGGCGAACAGCACGTCGCCCACGATCGCGAGACCATCCGCGAGAAACGCGACGCTCCCCGGACTGTGACCTGGAACGTGCTCCGCCGAGAATACGCGGCTCCCCACCCGCATGGGGTCGCCCGGCACGATCATCCGGTCCGGCGCGGGCAACGGAGCCAGGGTGGCTCCCAGGAACTGGCGCGCCTGCTCCGGCGCGCGGTCGTACAACGGCCGGTCCGCGGGGTGGAGCCAGACCGGCACATCCCATTCGGCCTTCACGGCCCCAATGCCCGACACGTGATCGAGGTGCGCGTGGGTGAGCCAGATGGCGGTGAGCCGCAGCTCCTCGCTGCGCAGGCGTGCAAGGAAGAGCCCCGCTTCCTCTCCAGGATCGACGAGCACGGCTTCGCCCGCCCCGCGGTCCGCGACGATGTAGCAGTTCTCCGCGAACACCCCGTTTGTGAGGCAGATGATCTCAGGTCGCGCCAACACCCGAGGCCTCCCGCTCCTTGAGGTCCGCGAGGTACTTCTGCACCGCGAGCGCCGCCGTGGTGGCGTCGCCCACCGCGGTCGTTACCTGGCGGGTGAGCTGCACCCGCAGATCGCCCGCCGCGAAGAGCCCGGGGATCGAAGTCATCATGTGGTCGTCAGTGATGACATAGCCCGAGGCGTCGTGCCGGTAGTGTCCCTTGATCATGCCGGTGTTGGGAGTGAACCCGATGAAGATGAAGCAGCCCGTGACCGGCAGGGACGAGTGCTCGCCCGTGAGGGTGTCCTGCAGCCGGAGCGCCTGCGTGCCGCGCGGATCGCCCTGGATTTCGAGGACGATCCTGTTCCACACCACTTCGATCTTCGGGTTCCTGAACGCCCGTTCCTGGATGATCGGGGACGCCCGGAACTGGTCGCGCCGGTGCACGATGTAGACCTTCTGGGCGTACCGCGTGAGGTACTCCGCCTCCTCGACCGCGGCGTCCCCTCCACCCACCACCGCGATGGTCTCGCCCTTGAAGAACGCGCCATCGCACACGGCGCAATACGACACGCCGCGGCCCGCGAACTCCTGCTCGCCGGGCACGTTCAGCTTGTTGGGTGTTCCGCCGGCCGTGACGATCACTGCCGGTGCCCGGAACGTCTTGCCGAGGGCCGTCGCGACGGTAAAGTCCCCGGCCGGCGTCTTCTCGACCGCGTCTACGGTATCGGTGATGATCTCCGCGCCGAACTTGAGCGCATGCTTCGCCATCTTCTCGGCCAGTTCGCGTCCGTGAATGCTCTCGAAGCCGATGTAGTCTTCGATCAGCTCGGTGTTCAGCAGCTCGCCACCCGGCAGGCCGCGCTCGATGACCAGTGTTTTCAACATCCCGCGACCGGCGTACATCCCCGCGCACAGGCCCGCCGGCCCCGCACCGACGATGATCACGTCGTAGTCGTGTTCCTGCGTCCCCATGTCCGCCCTCCGTCAATCACCCGTACTCTCTGCCAAACCCGTTCCGCCCGTCCGTGGTTCCCG
>DAINBS010000112.1:6757-9041 GCA_036732805.1 Gemmatimonadales bacterium
AGGATCCGCGCGGTCTTGGGCGCGCCTCGCTCCGCAAACAGGACCGTCCCGTTACGCCCGATCAGCACCACCGACCGGATGAACCCTCTCCCGTCCGGCTTCAGCACACCGTAGTCGGCACCAACGGTCCGCCCGCCATCGGAGAGCAGCGGGAAGTTGAAACGGAACTTCTCAGCGTACTTCTGGTGACTGGGGATCGCCGCGGGGTTGACCCCGAACGGCTGCACCCCGGCGGCTCGGAACTGCTCGATCTCATCGCGCACGGCGGAGAGTTGGCGGTTTCAGCCAGGGGTGTTGTTGCCGGGATAGAACACCAGGACAACGTGCCTCTGCTCGAGCACCGTACGGAGGTGGTACGTCCTGCCGTCCGATCCGGGCAGGTCGAAGTCCGGAGCTCGTTCCCCCACGCCGAACAGCTGGTCTCCACTCATGTTCCCTCCCCCGGCCCTTCCCGTTCGAGGTGCAGGGCCTCGAGCTCGTACACCCACGCCGCCGGAATCGTGATCGCCCCCAGCGGAGCCCGCCCGCCCTCCACGGCCTCCTCCTCACCGTGCCAGTCGGTGCCGCCAGAGCGGAGCAGGCCCAACTCCGGCACCAGGACTTCTAACCTAGCCGCCAGGTCGTCGTCGTGGACGGGGTGGCGCACCTCCACCGCGTCGATGCCCGCCGCCCGAAGGCGTTCGAGGGCCGCGCGGGTCGCGCGGCCCTTGAGGTGCGCAGCCGAACTCACCCCGCCCGCCCGGCGGACCAGGTCCGTGACCTCTTCCAGTCCCGGGAGCCGCTTCGGGACGAACGCCGGCCGACCCCGTCCGAGCAGCCGGTCGAACGCCTCACTGATGTCCGCGACGTGACCGGCGCGGATCAGCGCCCTCGCGGCATGCGGCCGGCCGAGCGCGTCGCCCCCCGCCTCCGCCCGCACCGCGTCGAGCGTGACCGGGGCACCGGAGGCCCGCAGTCGCCGCACGATCTCGTGCATCCGGTGGGTGCGCGCGGTCCGCTGCCCAACCAGGAACTCCGCCAGCTCCCCGGCCTTGACCGGCAGGAAGTAGCCAAGGAGGTGCATCTCACCCCACGGCGCCAGGACGCTGAATTCGCAGCCTGCAATCACCCGTACACCCAACGCCTCGCCTGCCCGACGCGCCTCCGACACGCCGTCGACCGTGTCGTGGTCGGTGAGTGCGATGGTGTCGAGGCCTGCCGCGGCCGCCAGGCGGATCAGATCCGCGGGCGTGTGGGTGCCGTCCGACGCCGTCGAGTGGGTGTGGAGATCCGCCCCCGGCACGCTCAGGGAGCGCGCATCAGTCGGCCGTCCGGACTCGTCCATTCGGGCTGCGACTGGTCGAACAGCTGGCGGAGCTTGGTGTCCGGGAGTTCCCCCAGGGCCGCATCCCAGCGGCGCGCGCCGAGCGGCGCGTACCGGGCAAACCGCCGGACCCGGGTGGTCCCCGTTCCCTGTTCGAACACGAGCCCGAACTCGTCCCGCTGGTAGCTCGTCACTCGGCCGGACGGCGTGACGGCCCAGCGCACACCCTCCACCTCGATCGTACGGCGCGCCATGTCAGACGGCTCCTTCCGGATACGCCTCCAGATCCTGCTTGACGGAGGCCATGAACCGGTCCGCGTCGGCCCCATCCACGATGCGATGGTCGTACGACAGCGACAGCATGCCCAGCGTGCGGATGGCGATGACGTCCTGTCCGTCGTCCAGGGTGAGCACCTTGGGCCGCTTCTCGATCGCGCCGACGCCCAGGATGGCGACCTGCGGCTGGTTGATGATCGGGATGCCGACGTACGACCCGAACACCCCGGGATTGGTGATCGTGAACGTCCCCTTCTGCACCTCGTCCGGACTGAGCCGCTTGGTGCGGGCGCGCTCGGCAAGGTCGGCCATCTGCCGCGCGATCCCGAAGAGCGACAGCTCGTCGGCGTTCTTGAGCACCGGCACGATGAGGCCCCAGTCGAGTGCCACCGCGATCCCGATGTTGATCGGCTTGCGGTAGATGATCGTGTCGCCGCTCACCGAGGCGTTCACCACGGGGTGGCGGCGCAGGTTGTCGGCGATCGTCTTCACGATGAAACCGAGGTACGTGAGGTTCGCGCCGCGCGACTGGTAATCGGCCTTCTTGGCCGCGCGCAGGCGTGCGATGTGCGTGTAATCGACCTCGTAGAAGCTCGTCACGTGCGCGGAGGTCCGGCGCGAGACGATCATGTGGTCCGCCGTGAGCTTGCGGATCTTGCTCATCGGCTCGACACGGTCGCCGGGCCAGGCTGCAACCGTCGGGTG
>DAINBS010000113.1:0-9013 GCA_036732805.1 Gemmatimonadales bacterium
GGGCTCTGCGGCGTGAGCAGCTCGGCGCCGGTCTCGGTGATGACCATGTCGTCCTCGAGCCGCACGCCGAATTCGCCCTGCAGATAGACGCCCGGCTCGTCGCTGAAGGTCATGCCCGGGGCCAGCGGCAGCGTGTTGCCCCGCACCAGGTACGGCCACTCGTGGCCGTCCATGCCGATGCCGTGGCCCACCCGGTGGGTAAAGTGGGCATAGTCGGGACCGAAGCCCGCCTGGTCGATCACACTGCGCGCCGCCGCGTCCACGGCCTCGCAGGCCACGCCGGGCCGCGCGGCGGCGAGCGCCGCGGTCTGCGCGCGGTGCACCACGGCAAACACCTGCCGCATCCGCTCGCTGGGTCGGCCCAGCACGAGGGTGCGCGAGATGTCCGAGCGGTAGCCTTCCACGCCGCAGCCCCCGTCGATCAGCAGCGCCGTGCCTTCGCGGATCACCTGGGGCGTGGCCGAGCCGTGCGGCAGGGCGGAGTACTCGCCCACCTGGACGCCCGCGCCGCCGGGATAGCCCAGCCGGGTGTGCGCGATCGACACCAGCTCGGCCACCCGTCCCTGGGTCATGCCCTCCTCGAGGGCCCGGTACACGGCCTCGTAGGCCCTGAGTGTGACGGCGGAAGCGTGCCGCATGAGGGCCAGCTCGTGCGCGTCCTTGCGGCCCCGGCACCCGGCGGTCACGGGTGTGCCGCTCACGACCCGCGCGGCGGGCGCGGCCTGCGCCACGCCGTCGGCGAACACGAAGCGCACCGTTTCTTCCATCCCGATCCGGCCCGCGGCCATGCCGCGCGCCGCGAGTCCGTCCGCGACCAGCCGGTAGGGGCTTTCGTCCTCGTGCCATGTGACGACCTCGACCCCGTCCGGCCCGAGCGGGCCCTCGGCAAGCTGCTCGCGGGCGCGGTCCTCCTCGAAGGCCGGACACACCACGAACGGCCCGCCGCGCACCGGCACCACCACGGCCAGGAGCCGCTCGCTCAGCCCCCAGCGCACGTTCGTGTAGTAGACGAGCGAGGTCCCGCCGGTGAGCATCAGCGCGTCGAGCCCGTGCTCACCCATCAGTTGCCGGGCCCGCTCCAGCCGTTCGCGCCGTTCGTCGGTGACGATGGGCGCCACCCCGTCCCGCATGGGCGTGAGCGCCGCGATGGAGGGTGGCAGCGCCTGCTGTCCCTGGTCCAGGGCCTCGGCCTCCCCCGGGCGGACCGTGGTGCCCGCCAGCGCGAGCGAGGAGGCTTCGAGGAACGCGCGACGCGTCAGCATGATGGTCTCCAGGATGGTTGCAGGAGGACGGCCGGGAATGTCCAGTCCAATCTGCATTCCGCAATCTGTAATCTGCAATTGCCCCTATATTGCCCCCCATGCGTCAGGACCGGATCCGCAATTTCTGCATCGTGGCCCACATCGATCACGGCAAGTCCACCCTCGCCGATCGCCTGATCGAGGCCACGGGCACGCTCCAGAAGCGGCAGATGCGGGAGCAGGTCCTCGACACGATGGACCTGGAGCGGGAGCGCGGCATTACGATCAAGCTCAACGCGGTGCGGATGCTCTACCAGGCCGCGGGCGGCACCGAGTACGAGCTGAATCTCATCGACACGCCGGGCCACGTGGACTTCACGTACGAGGTGTCCCGTTCGCTCGCCGCGTGCGAGGGGGCGGTCCTGGTGGTGGACGCGAGCCAGGGCATCCAGGCGCAGACTCTGAGCAACCTGTTCCTGGCGCTCGACGCGGGCCTCGAGATCATTCCCGTACTCAACAAGATCGATCTCCCGGCCGCGGAGCCGGAGCGGCGGGCCCGGGAGCTGGAGGAGCTGATCGGGATCCGCCCCGACGAGGTCCTGTCGGTGTCGGCCAAGGAGGGCCGCGGCGTGGACCGGCTGCTCGAGGAGATCGTGCGCCGGGTCCCGCCGCCGCGGGGGCGCGTGGACGCGCCGCTGCGGGCGCTGATCTTCGATTCCTACTACGACCGGTACCGGGGCGCCGTGCCCAGCATCCGCGTCGTGGACGGCTCCATCCGGAAGGGCATGCACATCGTCTTCGCCTCCCATCCGGAGCACGAGTACGAGGTGGACGAGGTCGGCTACCTGCAGCTCGCGCGGAAGAGCACCGACCTGCTCGAGGCCGGCGAGGTGGGCTACGTCGTGGCCAACGTGCGCGGCGTCGAGGAAACGCGCGCCGGCGACACGGTGCTCGACGCGGCGCGACCCGCCGAGCCCCTGCCCGGCTATCGCGCCATCAAGCCGATGGTGTTCGCGGGCCTCTACCCGACGGAGACCGGCCAGTACGAGGAGTTGCGGGACGCGCTCGCCAAGCTCAAGCTCAACGACGGCTCGCTCAGCTACGAGCCCGAGTCCTCCGTGGCCCTGGGCTTCGGGTTCCGCTGCGGCTTCCTGGGACTGCTGCACATGGACATCGTGCGCGAGCGTCTCCAGCGCGAGTCCGATCTCGACCTGATCTCGACCGTGCCCAACGTGGAGTACCACGTGCGCCTGACGGACGGGACGACGCAGGTGATCGAGAATCCGACCCTGATGCCGCACGGGTCCGGCGTGGACCACGTCCAGGAGCCGTACGTCCGGGCCCGGCTCACCGCCCCCGCGGACTACATCGGTGCGATCATGAAGCTGGGACAGGAGCGGCGCGGTGAGTATCTCGGCATGCACTACCTGGACCCCACCCGGGTCCAGTTCGAGTTCGACTTCCCCCTGGCGGAGATCATCCTCGACTTCTTCGACAAGCTGAAGACGGTGACACGCGGATACGCCGCCATGGACTACGAGCCGCGCGACTATCGCCGCAGCGACCTCGTGAAGCTGGACATGCTCATCAACGGCGATCCGGTGGACGCGTTCAGCGTCATCATCCACCGCGACAAGGCCTACGAGTGGGGCCGGAAGATCGCCGAGAAGCTGAAGGAGCTGATTCCGCGCCAGCTGTTCGAGGTCGTCATCCAGGCGGCGATCGGCAACAAGGTGATCTCCCGCGAGAGCGTCCGGCCGCTGCGCAAGAACGTGACCGCCAAGTGCTACGGCGGCGACATCACCCGCAAGCGCAAGCTCCTGGAGAAGCAGAAGGAGGGCAAGAAGCGGATGAAGCAGGTCGGGACCGTCGAGATCCCCCAGGAAGCGTTCCTCGCCGTCCTCCAGGTCGAGTGACCGCCGCGCTCGTGCTCCAGACCGCCTGGCTGGGCGACGTGGTGCTCACGACGCCCCTGCTCTCCGCGCTCGCCGCCCGCGGTCCCGTGGACGTCGTCACGACGCCCGAGGCCGTTCCCCTGCTCGAGACCCATCCCGCGGTCCGCGCGGTGCTCCCCTACGATAAGCGCGGCGCCGACCGCGGCCCCCGCGGCGTGGTCCGCGTGGCCCGGCGGCTGCGCGAGCGCCGCTACGATCTGGCCGTCCTGGCCCAGGGGTCGTTCCGCAGCGGCCTGCTGGCGCGCGCGGCCGGGATTCCGCGCCGCGTCGGGTTTGCGGACGAGCCCGCCGCATTCTGGTGCACCGAGCGGCGGGCGCGTCCGGCGGGACATCAGGCGGAGCGCCTCCTGGCGCTGGCCGACACCGCGCCCGCGACCGATCGGGTGGTTTCGCCCTCGCTGGGGCTGACGGACGCCGATCATGCCGCCGCGGAGGCCCGGCTCGCCGCGGCCGGCGTCACCGGCCGCTTCGTGGCGCTCGCCCCGGGTTCCGCGCGCGCCACCAAGCGCTGGCCGTACTACGGCGAGTTGGCACTCGCCCTTGGTACGCACGTGTCTGTCGTGGTCGTAGGGGCACAAGGGGACGCCGACCTGCTCGGGTCGGCCGGCCCGCCGGCCCGCCCGCCCGCCGGCCCGCCGAGTCACTCGTCCGCCGACCTCACCGGCCTTCCCGTCCGGGTCTCCGCCGCCGTGATCGCCCGCGCCGCCGCCGCGGTCACCAACGATTCGCTGGCCCTCCATCTCACCCAGGCCGTGGGAACGCCGGTCGTGGCCCTGTTCGGGCCCACGCACCCGCGGTACGGCTTCGGCCCGCGGGGCCCGCGCGACGTCGCGCTGGGAGTGGAGCTGGCCTGCCGCCCCTGCTCGCCGCACGGCGCGGCGCGCTGCCCGCTGGAGCATCACGCGTGCCTGCGCACGCTCGACGTCGCCGCCGTGCGCGCCGCCGTCCGGCACCTGACCTTGGCCGAGGAGGCCACATGCGTCTGATCGTGGGGGTGGACCTGGGAGGCACCACCATCGTCGTGGGAACGCTCACCGAGGACGGCGAGCGGATGCACGGCTTGCTCACCGAGGAGACGCCCGTGCACCTGGGGCCGGAGGGTGTCGTGGACCGCATGGTCGCCATGATCCACCGGTCCATCGATCAGACCCGGCACGAGTACGGCTCCACCGCCGTCGAGATCGCCGGCGTGGGCGTAGGCGCCCCCGGGCCGCTCGACACCGAGCGAGGCATCGTGATCATAGCCCCGAACCTCGGCTGGCACGACATGCCGCTGCGGGACCGGATCGGCGCCGCCACCGGGCTCGACGCGACGCTCGACAACGATGCGAACTGCGCCACGCTCGGCGAATGGTGGCGCGGCGCCGCCGCCGGCGGCAAGGTGGTCGTCGGGTTCACCATCGGCACGGGGATCGGCGGCGGCATCGTGCTCGACGGCAAGGTGTTTCACGGCGCGTCGGACGTCGCCGGGGAGTTCGGGCACATGACCATCGATCTCACCGGGCGCAAGTGCAAGTGCGGCAACTACGGCTGCGTCGAGGCGTACGCCTCCGGCACCGCCATCGCCGCGCGGACCATCGAGGAGCTCGAGGCGGGCACGCCCAGCAGCATCCCGTCGCTCGTGGGCGGCGACGTCACGAAGGTCACGGCCCAGATCGTCTATCAGGCCGCCGCCGACGGCGACCTGCTCGCGCTCGAGATCGTGCGCGACACGGTCCGCTTCCTCGGCGCCGGCATCGCGAACATCGTCAACATCCTGAACCCGGAAGTGGTCGTCATCACGGGCGGCGTCACGAAGGCCGGCGACCGGCTGTTCGGTCCGCTCCGCACCGAGGTCGCGCGGCGGGCGTTCAAGCCGGCCGTGTCCGCCTGCCGCATCGTGCCGGGCGCGCTCCCCGGCACCGCGGGCGTCTACGGCGCGGTGGCGTCCTACAAGGTGCAGCGGTGGGGCAGCGCGTGAGGCGTCTGGGAGTGATCGGGACCATGGTCTGGGACCGCATCTACCGCCGCACCCCGCTCCCGGCGGAGCCGGTCGAGGAATGGGGCGGCATCGCGTACGCCCTCGCCGGCCTCGAGGCCGCCCTGCCGGACGACTGGGAAATCGTCCCCCTCGTGCGCGTCGGCCGCGACCTCGCTCCCCAGGCGGAGCGGTTCCTGCGCGAGCTGCGCCGCTGCGCCGCGACGGCCCGGTTCATCGAGGTGCCGCATCCCAACAACCGCGTCACGCTGCGGTACGAGTCGGACGTGCGTCGCTCGGAGCGGATGGCGGGGGGCGTCCCGCCGTGGACCTGGGCGGAGCTGGGTCCGCTGGTCGGCGACCTCGACGCGCTGTACGTGAACTTCATCTCGGGCTTCGAGATGACGCTCGAGACGGCGCAGCAGTTGCGCCACGGGTTTCCGGGGCCCATCTACGCGGACCTGCATTCCCTCCTGCTCGGCATCAACCGGTCCGGCCACCGCTTCCCGCAGACCCTGCCGCACGTCTCGGCGTGGTTCGCGTGCTTCGACGTCGTGCAGGCCAACGAGGAAGAGCTCGCGCTCGTCGGCGACGATCCGATGGGCGTGGCGGCGCAGGCGCTGGCCGCGGGGGTCGGCCTGCTGCTCGTCACCGTCGGCGCCCGCGGCGCCGTGTACTTCACCCAGGGACCGTTCGCCTTCGACCGGCGCCGGCAGCCGGCCGCCGGGCCGATCGAGACCGCGCGGATCCCCGCGGGCGACGTCGTGACGGACGGCGATCCGACCGGCTGCGGCGACGTGTTTGGCGCAACGCTGCTCGCGGACCTGCTCGGCGGGCATCCCGTCCCCGACGCCGTGCGCCGGGCCAACGTGGCGGCGGGCCGGAACCTGCGGCACCGCGGCGCCACCCGGCTGCACCACCACCTCCGTGGAGCGATCGCCCTCCGATGACGCGCGTCGTCGAAGTTCCCGCGCAGTTCGATGACCGGACGTTCGACCACTTTGCCCGGGGCTACAGCGCGGAAGGCAGCGGCCGGGTACTGTTCGATGCGCACGCGACCCAGTGGGCCTCGCCCTACGCGCTGGTCGGCCTGCTGACGGCCGGGCAGGCGATCACGGAGGCGGGTGGCGAACGGCCGCTCCTCACGCTGCCGCAGGACCGCGACGTCGCGCACTACTGGGGCCGCACCGGATTCCTGCGGCACGCCGAGGAGCTGTTCGAGCTGCACGGCAAGGCGCCCCGCGTCGCGGCCCGCGGCGATTCCGACGTGCTGCTCGAGATCACGCCGGTGCGCGAGGCGGACGACGTCCACGGCGTGGTGGCGCACATCCAGGACCGCGCGGCGACCATCCTGACCCAGGAGCTCGGGCTCGAGGCCGCCGCGACCATGGGATTCGGGATGGCGCTTTCGGAGGCGTGTCAGAATATTGTAGAGCACGCGGGCACCGGCGGGTGGGTGGCGGTGCAGACGTACACGTGGCGGCACAAGCTGCGCCGCCGGGTGGTCCTGATCGCGGTGTCCGACGCGGGCGTGGGGTTCCGGCGCTCGCTCGAAGCCACGCAGGCCAAGCGGTTCGGTGACCGCTGGAGTGACGCGGCCGCCCTGGAGGCAGCGCTCATTCAGGGGGTGAGCCGGTTCCGCGATCCAGGACGCGGGCAGGGCCTGGCGGGCATCCGCCGCTACCTCAACCGCTGGGCCGGGAAGTTCGCGGTCCGCAGCGGGACGGCGCGGATGGCCATGGTGCCCGCGTGGGATGACGACGTTCCGCTCGACGACCAGCTACCGTTCTTCCCGGGAACCCAGGTATTGATGATCGTGCCGGCACACGCAGAGACCGAATGACCCGTATTGACATCAAGGACGTCCTCGCCCGCACGGTGAACACCGTGTACGGCGATCTCGTCACCCGCCGGACCGGCGAGGCGGTGCGCTCCGGCATCGAAGCCATGCTCCACGACGACGGCGAGACCGCCATCATCGATTTCGGCACGGTTCGGCTGATGGACATCTCGTGCGCCGACGAGATCGTCGGGAAGCTGCTGCTTCAGCAGGGCACCGCGCGGTACTTCCTGCTCGCCGGCGTGCACGCCGCGCACGAGGACGCGCTCGCGCCCGTGCTCGAGCGACACCACCTCGCGGTCGTCGCCGAGGACCGGACCGGCGCGCTCAAGCTGCTGGGGAGCCTCCCCGAGCACGCGCGCCGCGCGTTCCGGCTGCTGGCCGACTCCGGCCCCGCCGAGCTCGACGAGATCGCCACGCGGCTGGCGCTGGCCCCGGACGAGGCGCGCTGCGCCCTGGAGACCCTGCGACAGCACCGCGTCGTCCTCGAGACGGGCGGACACTACCAGGCCCTGCGCTGCGCATGAGCCGAAGCCGCCTCGGTCTCTCGACCCGCGCCGTGCACGGCGTGCCGCGCCCCGCGCCGGCGCAGACGCCGGTCACGTCGCCCATCTACCAGAGCAGCACGTTCACCAACACGGTCGGCTCCACCGACGAGGTCCTGTACACCCGGTACGGCAACAACCCCAACCAGCGTTCGCTCGCGCAGCGGCTGGCGGCGCTCGACGGCGGGGAGGCGGCCATCGCGGTCGCGAGCGGGATGGGGGCCACGGCCCTCGCCCACCTCGCGATCCTCCGGCCGGGCGACCATCTCGTCTCGAGCGACTGGATCTACGGCGGCACGCGCCGCCTGTTCGAGGGCGAGTTCGCCCGGCTCGGCATCGAAGTCTCGTTCGTCGATCCCGCCAACCCGCGTGGCTGGAAGTCGCGCCTCCGGAACACCACGCGCGCCATCTTCCTCGAGACGCCCACGAACCCGCTCATGCGGGTGCTCGACCTCGATCCGCTGGCCGCGCTGTGCCACACGGAGGGCATCGCGCTCATCGTGGATTCGACCTTCGCGTCGCCCATCAATCTCCGCCCCATCGAGCACGGGGCCGACGTGGTCATCCACAGCGCCACCAAGTACCTGAACGGCCACAGCGACGTGATCGCGGGCGCCGTGATCGGCACCGACGAGATGATCGAGGAAATCCGCCGGCTCATGCAGGTCTGGGGCCAGGCCATCGACCCGCACGCCGCGTGGCTCGTCGAGCGGGGCCTCAAGACCATCGACGTCCGCGTGGCGCGTCACAACGCGAACGGCCTCGCGTTCGCCGAGTGGGCGGCCGGCGAGCGCGCCTTCAGCCGCGTCCACTACCCCGGGCTGCCGTCCCATCCCGACCACGCGCTCGCCGCCATCCAGCTCGACGGGTTCGGCGGCATGGTGGGCCTCGAGGTGCGCGGCGGGGCGGAGGCCGCGGAGCGGATGCTGCGCCGCCTGCGGGTGGCGCAGCACGCGCCCAGCCTGGGCGGCGTGGAGACCCTCGTGTCCGAGCCGCGCGTCACCTCGCACGCCAGCCTGACGCCGCTCCAGCGTGCGGCGCAGGGCATCCCCGACGGGTTCGTGCGCGTGAGCCTGGGCATCGAGAACGTAGAAGACATCATCGCCGACTTCCAGCGGGCGCTGCGGCAGCCCCGCCGGGCGCAGGCGTGATCGACTTCGAGCGCGTCTTCAAGGCGTACCCCAAGGGCGTGTTCGCGCTGCGGGACGTGACCTTCCACGTCATGCGGGGCCAGTTCGTGTTTCTCACCGGCCATTCCGGCGCCGGGAAGTCCACGGTGCTGCGGATGATCTACGCCGGCGACCTGCCCACCGAGGGCGAGGTCCGGGTTTCCGGGCGGACCACCGCCTCGCTCCGGCCCCGGGACATCCCGAAGCTCCGCCGCCGGCTCGGCATCGTCTTCCAGGACTTCCGGCTGCTGGCCGACCGCACGGCGGAGGAGAACGTGGCCTTCGCCCTCGAAGTCACGGGCGCCC
>DAINBS010000114.1:0-8947 GCA_036732805.1 Gemmatimonadales bacterium
GCAGTTGTCGCGCGCGCCGCGCCGCCTCGGCTACATGCAGCCGCGCGAAAAACCGGAGGTTCTCTCTGGCGGTGAGCGCGGGGTACAGCATGGCCTCGTGGGCCACCATCCCGATGGCCCCCGGCCGGTTCACGTGGCCGGCGGACGGATGGAGGAGGCCGGACAGCACCCGGAGGAGCGTCGTCTTTCCCGCGCCGTTCGGGCCGACGAGCAGCAGCACCTCGCCGCGCCGGAGCGTGAGCGCGACGTCGGTCAGCACGGGCCGGTAGGCAAACCGCCGGGCGATGCCGGCGGCCGACAGCACGACGTCAGCCGAGGGCGGCAACGATCTGCGCCTCGAGGTCGCCCAGGCTGAAGGGCTTCACCAGATACCCACTATGAGGAATGGCGAGCATCTCGAAAACAGGTTGCTGGCTGGCGTAGGAGGTGGTCACGATGACCTTGAAGTCCGCCCGTCGCTGGCGCAGGCCGCGCAGCACGTCCATCCCATCGGCGTCCGGGAGCTTGAGGTCGAGCACGACCACGTCGGGGGCAAAGTCGTCGAACTGGCGGCGCGCCTCCGCGCCGGTCTCGGCCATGGCCACCTCAAACCGCCTGGCGAAGTAGCGCTGGTAGGCCTGGCGAAGCCCCGATTCGTCCTCCACGAACAGGACGCGTGGCCTGACAGGGGCTTCGGTCACGACCTCCTCCCTCGGCTGTTGCGGGGGCGCGGCAGCCCTTCCCTCCGGATGCCGGAACGATCATACTCGACGGTGCGTTGGTCCCCGCCGGCCGGCGCAGCTTACCACCGCTCCCACCGAGCGTCAACGCCAATCAGCCGCCCGAGAGGTCGCATGACGGAACGGATCGACACGCTCCTCGATGAAACCCGCACGTTCGCCCCCCCGCCGGCGTTTCGCCGGGCAGCCCTCGTCCGCAGCCGCAAGCCCTACCGGGACGCGGCGCGCGACCGGCTGCGGTTCTGGGAGCGGCAGGCCAGGGAGCTGGACTGGTTCCGCCCGTGGCGCAAGGTGCTCGAGTGGCGGCCGCCGCACGCCAAGTGGTTCGTGGGCGGGAAGCTCAACGCGTCCGTCAACTGCCTCGACCGCCACATCAGTACGGCGCGGCGCAACAAGGTGGCCCTCCTCTGGGAGGGCGAGCCGGGCGACCGGCGGACCATCACCTACTGGGAACTGTACCGCGACGTGAACCGGTTCGCGAACGCCCTCAAGGAACTGGGCGTCCGGCGCGGCGACCGCGTGGCGATCTACCTGCCGATGATCCCCGAGGCGGTGGTCGCGATGCTGGCCTGCGCCCGCATCGGGGCGCCTCACTCCGTCGTGTTCGGCGGGTTCTCGGCCGAGGCGCTGGGCGACCGGATCAACGACGCCCGGGCCAAGGTCCTGATCACGGCCGACGTCGGCCACCGCCGCGGCCAGCTGGTGCCCCTCAAGAAGAACGCCGACGAGGCGGTGGCGGGGTGTCCGTCCATCCGGCACGTGGTGGTGGTCCGCCGCGACCCGGCCACGGCCGACGCGTCGCTCGCCGCCATCACGGAGGGGCGCGATCACTGGTACCACCGGCTCATGGCCGCGGCCAAGCCGTACTGCAAGCCGGCGGTGATGGACGCGGAGGACATGCTCTACATCCTCTACACGTCCGGCACCACCGGGAAACCCAAGGGCATCGTCCACACCACGGGCGGCTACCTCACCCAGGCGCTCGCGACCACCCGCTGGGTGTTCGACCTCAAGGACGACGACGTCTTCTGGTGCACGGCCGACGTGGGCTGGGTCACGGGCCACACCTACCTGGTGTACGGCCCGCTCGCCGCGGGGGCCACGTGCGTGATGTACGAGGGCGCGCCCGACTGGCCGGACAAGGACCGCTTCTGGGCGATCGTCGCCCGGTACGGCGTCACCGTGTTCTACACGGCGCCCACCGCCATCCGCGCCTTCATGAAGTGGGGCACCGCGTATCCCCGGCAGCACGACCTGTCCACGCTCCGCCTCCTGGGGACGGTGGGCGAGCCGATCAACCCGGAAGCGTGGGTCTGGTACCAGCGGCACATCGGGGGCGGGCGGTGTCCCATCGTGGACACGTGGTGGCAGACCGAAACGGGCGGCATCATGATCACGCCGCTCCCGGGCGTCGTCGTCACGAAACCGGGCTCGGCCACCATCGCATTCCCCGGCATCGACGCGACGCTGCTCGACGGCGACGGCGACGAGGTCCGCACGGGCGGCGGGTTCCTCGCCATCACCAGCCCCTGGCCCGGCATGCTGCGCACCATCTACGGCGACGACCAGCGCTACCGCCAGACCTACTGGAGCAAGTGGAAGAACGTCTACTTCCCCGGGGACGGCGCCAAGCGGGACCGGGCCGGCTACTACTGGATCCTCGGCCGCGTGGACGACGTGCTGAACATCGCAGGGCATCGGATCGGCACCGCGGAGGTGGAGAGCGCCCTGGTTTCCCATCCAGCCGTTGCGGAAGCCGCGGCCGTCGGCAAGCCGCACGAGCTCAAGGGCCAGGCGCTCGCGGTGTTCGTGATCCTCAGGGCCGGGCACGACCGGCGGCAGGGGCTCGAGGAAGAGCTGCGCGACCACGTGACCAAGAAGATCGGCGCCATCGCGCGGCCGGACGACGTCATCGTCACCCACGAGCTGCCCAAGACCCGGAGCGGCAAGATCATGCGTCGTCTGCTCAAGGACATCGCCACCGGCCGTGCCCTGGGCGACGTGACCACGCTCGCCGACCCGACCGTGGTGGCGATGCTGAAGGAGAAGTACGAGGAGCAGGAGAGTTGAGCGTTTGCCGTTGGCCGTTAGCCGTGAGCCGTTGGCCGTTAGCCGTTAGCCGTTAGCCGTTAGCCGATGGCTCCGCCGGACGTTCGGCTCACGGCTCACGGCTGACGGCTAACGGGCTTCCACCGGATCCGTCCCGCCGCAACGGCGACCAGGATCGCCACGATGATCCCTGCTGATCCCAGACACCATCGGCACCAGGCGTGGATCACAGCGGCTTCGAGGTAGATGAGGTAGGCGCTGAAGGCGACGCCAGCCGTGGCGAGCGCGAGCAGCAGGTCGGTGGGCCAGCGGGCGGCGGCGAACCGGGGCTGCAGCCCCGCCAGGGCCACCACGAGGATCGCCAGGTACCCCACCACCCCGAGCAGGGCCACCGGCACGCCGAACACGTATGCATATGGGCTCAGCTGCACCGTCTCGCAGCCGCCGTCCCCGCAGGCCAGCGCACCCAGCGCGCCCATCTTCCAGAGCCAGAGGTACAGCGACACCAGGAGGCCCACCAGCCCGAAGGCTGCCGCCACCATCCGATGCGTCACTGCGCGGACGTCCGCGCGGCCGCCTGGTCCACCAGGCGCTTGAAGTCGTCGTAGAGCAGTGCGCCCGAGATGCGCTGGCCGCCGATGTCGAACGTCGGCGTCGACGACACACCGGCGGCGAGCGCGTCCAGCCGGGATTGCTGCAGACGGGCCATGTACCGGCCCGAGGACATGCACTCGTCGTAGCGTCCGAGGGCGAGGCCGATGGCCTGGGCGAACTCCCGGAAACGGCGCTCGGGCCGGCGTTCCGTCACCCAGCGCCCGTGGTTGAAGTAGAGCTGGTCGTGCATCTCGAAGAACCGGCCCTGCTCACCCGCGCACTGTGCCGCATGGTGGGCAGGCAGCGTGTTCGGATGGCCCTCGATCGGGAAGTCGCGGAACACCCAGCGGACCTGGCCAGTGGCCACGAGCCGCTGCTTGATGTCGGGCGCCGTCAGCACGGCGAACTGGGCACAGGCCGGGCACTCGAAATCGGCGTACTCCACGACCGTGACCGGTGCCGAGTCGCTGCCCATGACGTGGCCCTCGAAGGCGGCGCCGACGGCCGCGGGCACCGCCTGCGGCTCGGCGCCGCGCGAGCGCGCCAGCCAGATCATGCCGACCCCCACGACCGCAATTGCCGCCAGCCCGGAGTAGAACAGCTTCATTTGTCCCGCCATGGTGGGTCATCCTCGTCGGTGGTGTCCGTGAAGTCCGTGCCGCGCCGGGCCTCGTCCACGATCCGGCGGTGCTCGGCGACCTCGGGGGTGTCGTACGTGCGGCGCACCTCGTAATGGAACAGCTCGCTCCGGATGTCGCCGATCCGCTTGAGCAGCTCCGGGCCGTCGGCGAGCAGCGCCGCGTCGTCGAGGGCCCGCACCCGCTCGGCGAACTGGCGCAGCAGCTCAACGAGGCGTTCGGCCCGCTCCGGTCCGTACACGTTTTCGCTCATGCAGCCTCCCGGGGGCCAAGTAGGGCGGCAAATCTAACCGGGTTTGCGCCACCCCCGGGGTGCCGTTACTTTACGGGCTGTCCTATCCCTGCCTTCGTAAGGAGTTCCCGATTGATGAGCAAAGGTAAGTCGTCGAAGCCCAAGCCGGCGGCACCCTCCCGACTGCTCGACCAGGCCCGTGACGAGTTGTTCAGCCACATTCTCCGCTGCGGAGTGCTCGAGGCCGCGCAAACCGACCAGAAGGAGTGGTTCGACGACACGATGGAGTATCTCGGTGAGCGCTATGAGGGGCTGTCCCCCCGGGACCTCACCGACCTGCGGCAGTTGGGCGAGCGGTACTGCCAGCCCGTGATCAGCCGCAACGAGAACGACCAGCAGAAGGAGCCGGTCGGCGCCGGCAACTGACGTCCCGACGGAATGCATAGCATCCGGGCGCGGAGTCTCCGCGCCCGTCGTGTTTTCTGGATTCAGCGCCGCTGGGCGAGCCGGATGAGTCGGTAGCCGGCCGCCAGCCGGACGCCGCCGCCCACCCCCGCCTCGAGAAACCACCCCCCGCCGCTCCACGGACGGGCCTCGACGCCAATCAGGGCCACGATCAGGCCGCGGACGTCACCACCCTGGACCTCGCCCGCAACCCCGGCACCCACGTAGACCCCGACACCGCCCCGCCGGGGCGGGCTGACGTGGTAGGCGAGCAGGGCCTCGCCCCGCCCCGCCGCGCCGCCCGAGGTCAGCGCCCCCGCCGACACGGTGGCGGCCAGCCTGAGTCCGCGACCCACGCGCAAGGCGGCACCGGCCCCGCCGGCCACCAGCGTGGAATCGCGCGCGAGCGCCATGGCATGGACCTGAGCGTCCCACCCCCGCTGCGCGGCCGCCGGTCCGGCGGTCACCGCGGTGAACAGCACGGCGAGGGTCCGGAGGCTAGGCAACGACGACCTCGTGTCGGACGACGATGTCGGGCGCCAGGGAGTGGATGACCGAGCAGTACTTCTCCAGCGACAGGCCCACAGCCCGCTCCGCCTTGGCCGCGTCGAGGCCGTCGCCGCGCAGCGAGAACCGGTAGCGGATCTCGACGTATCGCCGGGGCTCCTCGTCGCGGCGCACGCCCACCACGTCCACGGTGAGCGCCTCCAGCCGCACACGCATCTTGGCCAGGATCGACACGACGTCCGAGCCCGAGCAGCTCCCGGCGGCCAGCAGGAGGGTCAGCATGGGCGACGGCCCCGCGACCGCGTCGCCATCCAGCGGAATGGAGGGCGAGGCGGGCAGCACGCCCTCGCCCGTGAATCGCATCCCGGTGCCGGACCAGGTGAGGCGCACCGCGCGCTCGGTCGGCATGACGCTACTCCTTGCGAGGGGTGAACAGACCGATGCGCGTGTAGTCGGCAATGGCGTAGAGCGACACCGCGCCGGTGGCCCACGCCAACGGGCGGATCAGCTCCGACCCGGTCAGAAACGCCCCCAGCGTGAGCAGCTGGCATACCGTCACCGCCTTGCCGCCTGCGCGCGCCGGGAGGGTCGTGGGCCGCCCAAGCACGACGGTAGTCAGGAACGCGAACAGCGCCACGATGTCGCGCAGCAGCACCGCGAGGATCTCGAACGGGTTCAGCAGCCCGCTGCGCAGCACCACCCAGAACCCCACCACCATGAACAGCTTGTCCACCACCGGATCCAGGACAGGCCCGAGGCGCGAGCCGCCGTACCGGCGTGCCAGCCAGCCGTCGAGCAGGTCGCTCGCCGCGGCAACCGCGAGCGCCGCAGCGCGGACGATCGGCTCCTCCACCACCAGGAACACGCCGGCGAGCGGCAGACGCGCCAGCGTGAGGGCGTCCGCCCACGCAAGCGCGCGTTTTCCTTGCCGCCCCTCAGGCTGCACGATACCTTGGCGGAGCGGTCCCTGCCCCGGGGGCCACGGGAGGATGCATGGACCTGAGCCTCATCAAGCAGGCAGCGATCTTTGCGGACCTGACCGACGACGAAATCGCGACCGTCGCGGAAATCTGCAAGGAACAGCAGGTCCCCCGGAACCAGCATGTGTTCAAGGAGGGCGAGCCGGGCAACCGCCTGTACATCGTGGCGGAAGGGGAGGTCCGGATCTCCCGGGACGTGCCCGGATCGGGCGAGGAAGCGCTCGCGGTCCTGAAAAAGGGCGCGTGCTTCGGCGAGATGTCCGTGTTCGATCGGTCGGAGCGGTCCACCGACGCCATCGCCAACACCACCTGCACGCTCCTCACGATTTCCCGGTCGGACTTCGAGATGCTGCTCGACTTCAACCGGGACATCGCGCACAAGATCCTCTGGGCAGTGGTCCGGCTGCTGTCCGGCCGGCTGCGCGTGACGAACGACAACCTGCGGTCGTTCCTCGCGATGTCGATGTTCTGACGGTCCGTTCGCTCCGGGCCTCCCGACGCCCGGCGCTCCAAGCTACCTGACGTCATTCCCGGCCGCACCGCCTGCCCGGCTCGCTGAGCCCGGTCAGCGACCCCCACCCGTCCCCCGGACCACGTATTCGGCCCGGCGGTCCGCCTCCAGGGTCGCCCGCGCCACCCGGCGGACATCCTCGGCGCGGACCGCGCGTCGCCGCTCCTCTTCGTCGTCGAGCGTGTCGAGCCGCCCGTGCATCCAGGCATCCGCCAGCTCCTCGGCGATCGCGGCGCCATGCTGCCGGCGGAGGGCCACGAGCCCGGCGGAGTACCTGGCCGACCGCTCGAGCTCGTCGTTTCCAAGCGGGGCATTTGCCACGCGACCGAGCAGATCGAGCATTCCGGCCCGTGCCTCCTCTTCCCGCTCGGGCGACGTGGCGATGTAGGTGAGGAACGCTCCACCCCGCCGGCGCAGCCAGGGGGAGGCATGCACCGTGTACGCCAGCGCGCGCTGCTCCCGAAGCTCCTCGAACAGCCGGCCGGCGAGGCCACCCAGCAGCGCCGCCAGAACGGCCAGCGGGTGGCGGTCGCCCGAGGCGGCGGAGGACGCGGGGAACGCCATCGCCACGGCGGTCTGGGCCTTGTCCCGTTCTTCCACCGCGCGCCCCGCGGTCCATCCCGGCGACGGTGCCGCGCCGGCGGCCGCGCGTCCGGGCCAGTCGGCGAACACGGCACCGGCGTCCTCCAGCTGCTCCGGATCCAGATCGCCGGTCACGACCACCAGGGCGCGGCGCGCCAAACCCTCGGCGTGCCACGCCCGGAGCGGCGCCTGATCGAGGTCACGGATGGTGGCCGGATCGCCCAGGGGGAGCAGACCGTACGGGTCGCCATCGAACGCGGTCCGGAGCACCTCTTCGAGCGGGTACCCGAACATGTCGTCCCGTCGTCGCGCCGCGTCGTCGGCCTGGAGCGCCGCTTCCCGGGCGACGTCATCGGAGCCGAGCGTCGGCTGCTCGAGGATGCTCCGGAGCAGAGCCAGCGCGTCCGCGGCTGACGCTGCGCGCGCCGACAGGGTGAACCCCGCGAGGTCCACGCCGACCCGTGCCGCGACGGCTCCGCCAAGGGACTCGGCGGCCACGGCCAGCGCGTCGGCGTCCCGCCCGGCGGCGCTGCGCAGCGACGTGCGCAGGAGCAGCCGGGTGATGCCAGCGTTGGCCGCGGTCTCGTGCAGGGTCCCGCCCGGGAGGTAGGCGCCGACCGAGACGAGGCCGGTGCCACGGCGCTCCCGGATGAGCACGTCGGCGCCCGGCCACCGCACGACGCGTGTTCCGCCGATTTCGCTGCGCTCACCGCGCGGCCGCCCGGCGTGCCGGGCCCACGCCGGCGCGGCAACCGGGCCCGGGGGGCACTCGGTCTCCGTGGGGGGCCAGGGAGTGGCGGGCTGGTCGCCGGCGTCGCGCGGCAGGTAGATCACGGCGCACGCCGCGTCCCGGACGAGCCACCTGGCGGCCACCCGGCGGACGTCGTCCGCGGTCACGGTCTCCAGCGCCTCCTGGTAGTCCACCACCGAGTCGTACCCGCCGCGCGCCTCGAACTCCGCGAGCAGCGTAGCCCGGCCGTCGGCGGACTCCAGGCGCCGCGCCCAGAACGTGCCGAGCAGCGCCCGCACGCGCTCGATCTGCCCCACGTCGGGCCCGCGCTCGCCGAGGGCCGCCGCCAGGCCCACCGTCCGGCTCACCGCCTGGGACAGCGTCCCGACGCTGCTGGTGAGCGAGACGTCCAGCACGCCGACCGTTTCCGGGGTGTAGTGCGTGGCGCCGATCGCACTGGCGAGGCCGGGCACCCGCACGGCGGAGGAGAGCCAGGAGCCGCGGCCGGCGCCGAGCACCGCTGCCGCCACGTCGAGAGCCGGCGCATCGGGATGCGCGAGCCCGGGGGTGCGCCATCCGATCGCGGCAAGCGGCCGTTCCACGTCGCCGCTCAGGACGCGGCGGGTCGCGGCGCGCTCGGCCGGCTCCTCGGGTCCCGGCTCGATGGCCGCGGCGGGCCGCCGCCACGCGCCGTAGATGCGCCGGCCAAGCGCCACCGCCTCGTCCGGATCGAGCGCGCCGGTCAGGGCGACGATGGCCCGCTCCGGCGTGTAGCGGCTCTCGTAGTACGCGCGCACGTCGGCCGCCGTGAGCACCCGCAGCGCCGCCTCGGTCCCGATCCGCCAGCGGCGCATCCGGTGCCTGCGGAACAGCAGCTCGTACAGCGTCTCGTCCGTGACGGCGCTCGGCGTGTCGAGCTTGCGCTTCGCTTCCTGGATGATGACCTCGAGCTCCCGTGCCA
>DAINBS010000115.1:0-8918 GCA_036732805.1 Gemmatimonadales bacterium
GGCCGCAATCCGGCACGACGCCGTCAGCGCCACGCGTGGATCCTGCCGCGGCCGTCTACCGCATAGATGGTGCCGTCCCGCACGATGATTGGCTGCTCGATGGGGCCCTCCACCCGTCCCTGGCGGGTAACGGAATCTCCCCGCACGAGCAGAATCTCACCAGCCAGCGTGCCAATCAAGACCCCTGCCCGCACGGGAGCGGCCGGTGCACGGACCGGGGCCCCGACCGGCATGGCCTGGGCCCCGCCGGGATTACCGAGCGGGATGCGCCAGAGATCGCCCCGGAGCGTCACGACGAACGCCGAATCGCGGGCGATGGCCGGGCCGCCAAACACCGGGCCGTTCACGTCCACGGTCCACAAGGTGCTCAAACTCGTGGCGTCGAGCGCCACCACCTGGCCATCCGCGGTGGCGAGCACCAGCGTGTCGCCCTGGCGGGCGGGCCCGGCGAGCGGCGTGCCGGGCAGGGCGCCCCGCGCAGTGGTGGTGCCGTCCTCCAGGGAGAGACGGAAGATGCTGTCGTCGCTCGCGACCAGCAGGTGCCCATCGTGCGCCATGACCCCGGCCCGGGTGGCCCGAGCGAGCCGGCGTCTCCAGCGTGGCTCCCCCGATTGCGCCTCCAGCGCCACGACCCCGCCCGTTTCCGTCACGGCCACGACCAGGTCGCCCGCGGTGGCCAACGGCCCGCTGACGAGGGCAATCCGGCGCTCCCAGCGCTTCCTGCCCCGCAGCGTGAAGCCGTACACCCGTCCTTCCATCCCGCCCGTGGCGACGAACAGCCGGTTTCCCGCGATCAGAGGGCCGGTCGTTCCGGGCGCGTTCAGACGCTTGCGCCACAGGCGGTCGCCGGTCTGCCGCTCGATCACGGACAGGTTGCGGTCCACGGCCATGCCCGCGATGACGAAATCGCCAAAGGCCAGCGGCCCCGAGGCAGCGCGGCCCAAACCGGACCGCCACCACGCACCGGGCTCTGGCGGAAGCGACTCGTTCGCAGAGGGCGCGCGGGTGGCGGTGCCAAGCGGTTCGCTCCATCCGCCAGGATCGTCTTCCGGCACGACCCGCTGCCGCGGGGCGCACGCGGTCGCGTTGACACCCATCACGAGCAGGACTAGGATACGCGCCGCATGACGACCGAGGCGCGCATCGCGGACCTGCCGTCGCTGGGCGGGGGGCCGGTGACCGTCCGCGGGTGGGTGATGCGAACCCGCTCGAGCGGCAAGATCGGCTTCATCGTCCTGCGGGACGGCAGCGGGTACCTCCAGGCGGTCCTGCTCAAGCAGGACGTGCCGCCCGAGCTGTGGGAGCGGTTCAAGGCGCTCACCCAGGAAACGGCGGTGGCTGTTGCCGGCGCGATCCGCCCCGAAGCGCGCTCGCCGGGCGGCGTCGAGCTTGCCGTGACCGACCTCGCCATTCTCGCGCCGAGCGTCGATTTCCCGATCACCCCCAAGGAGCACGGCACGGCCTTTCTGTTCGAGCACCGCCACCTCTGGCTCCGCTCGCGGCGCCAGGTGGCCATCATGCGCATCCGTCACGAGGTCATCCAGGCGATCCGCGATTTCTTCTATGCGCGCGACTACTACCTCGTGGACACGCCCATTCTCACCGGCGCCATCGGCGAGTCGGCGGGGACGCTGTTCGAGACCGAGTACTTCGATCTCGGCAAAGCCTACCTCGGCCAGACCGGGCAGCTCTACCTCGAGGCGGCGGCCGCCGCGCTGGGCCGGGTGTACTGCTTCGGTCCCACGTTCCGGGCCGAGAAGTCGAAAACGCGCCGTCACCTGTCCGAGTTCTGGATGGTGGAGCCGGAGGTGGCGTGGAACGATTCGGACGCCAACATGCGGCTCCAGGAAGAGTTCGTCGCGTACATCGTGGCCCGGTGTCTCGAGCGGCGGCGGGAGGAACTCAAGGAACTCGAGCGCGACACCGCGGCCCTCGAGCGCATCACGCCTCCGTTCCCCCGGGTTTCCTACACCGACGCAGTGGACAGGCTCCGCGCACTCGGCGCCGACATCGCCTGGGGCCGGGACCTGGGCGCGGACGACGAGACACTGCTCGCCAAAGAGTATGACCGCCCGGTATTCGTGTACAACTACCCCCGCGAAGTCAAGGCGTTCTACATGAAGCAGAACCCGGACGACCCGCGGACCGTGCTCAACAACGACTGCCTGGCGCCCGAGGGGTACGGGGAGATCATCGGCGGGAGCCAGCGGGAGGACGACCACGATCTCCTGCTCTCCCGGATCCGCGCCCAGCAGCTGCCCGAAGAGGCCTACGGCTGGTACCTCGACCTCCGGAAATACGGCACCTTCGTGCACTCGGGCTTCGGCCTGGGCGTGGAGCGCACCGTCGCGTGGGTTTGCGGAATCCCGCATATCCGGGAGGCGATCGCGTTTCCGAGGATGATGTACAAACTGTATCCTTGAGCGGGGCGAGCCCGTCGCCGAGATGAGAGGGGCAGTGGGGCAGAGAGCAGTCCCTGTCTATTCTCTGCCCCTCTGCCCCTCCTCTCTTGTATCCGCCTCTGCTCGTTTCACCTCGTCCCAGAGTCGGTCCAGCTCCTCCAGTCCCGCCGTCTGCACGTCCACGCCGCGCTCGCGGGCGAGGTGCTCGACTGCCCGGAACCGCCGCGCGAACCGGTGATTCGCGCCCTCGAGCGCGGCACGCGGGTCCACCTCCAGCTTGCGCGCGAGGTTCACGGCCGCGAACAGCAGGTCGCCCACCTCCTGGCTCAAGCGGTCCCGGTTTGGCGTGGCGGTGACCTCTGCGGCCAGCTCCCCGGTTTCCTCGCGGACCTTCTCCAGCGGCCCTGCGGCGTCGGGCCAATCGAACCCGATCCCTGCAGCGCGCTCCTGGAGCCGGAACGCCATGATGAGCGCGGGCATGCCGGGCGGGAGCCCGTCCAGCACGCTCGGCGCGTCCTCGTGGTCCCGCTCGCGGAGCTTGAGCCTTTCCCAGTTGGCCTTGACCTGCTCGGGCGAGAGATCGAGGGGTCGAAGGGTCGAGGGATCGAGGGATGGAGGGGTCGTGCCTCCTCCCCCCTCACGCCCACTCGGCGTCTGGCCCCCACCTCCTGGAGGCTGCGCACTCGGGTCCGGGGTGGTGGGTGGGGCGGGGAACAGGTGCGGATGCCGCCGCCACATCTTCTCCTCGACCTGCCGCGTCAGGTCGTCGGGCCCGAAGTCGCCCCGCTCCTCGGCCAGGACGATCTGGAAAGCGACGTGCAGCAGGAGATCGCCCAGCTCGACCCGGATGGCCGTCGCATCCGACTCGCCGAGGGCGTGGTCGAGCTCGAAGACCTCCTCCACGAGGTACGGGCGGAGGGTCTGCGGGGTCTGGGCCCGGTCCCACGGGCAGCGCGCGCGGAGATCGCGCACGAGGTCCACGACGCGTCCAAGCGCTGATGATTCTTGCATTTGGCTCCTCTCGGCGGTTACAATACCGGCCCCCAAGGAGCGATGTCAACGCGATCCAACCACGGCCGGGGCTGGGCGGAGATCAACCTGGCCAACCTCGTCGCCAACGCCCGCGCCGTGCTCGATGCCCTGCCGAGCGCCCGCCTGTTGCCCATGGTGAAGGCCAACGCGTACGGAGTGGGTGTCCTCCCGTGCGCGCGCGCCCTGCGCGCGGTTTCCCTGTGGGGCTTCGGTGTGGCGACCCTGGACGAGGCGGCCGAACTCCGCGCCGCCGGGTTCAGCGAGCCCATCCTCGTGTTCACGCCCGCCGCAGTGACGGATCTGCCCGCCGTCCGCGAGCTGGAGGTTCGGGTGGTGATTGACCGCCCCGACGTGGCGCGCCGCTGGGACCGGCCGTTCCACCTCGAGATCGACACGGGGATGGCGCGGTGTGGCGTGCGTTGGGACGACACGGACGGCCTTGTCGGCTGCGGGTCGCCGCACCTCGAGGGCGTGTTTACCCACTTCCACTCGGCCGACATCCGGCCCGAGACGGTGCACCTCCAATGGGAACGGTTTCTTGCCGCGCGCAAGGCGCTGGGGATCGAGCCGCCGCTCGTGCACGTGGCCAACAGCGCGGGTGCGTGGCGCGTCCCGGGGGCGCTGCCGCTCGCCCGGCCGGGGATCTTCCTCTACGGCGGCATCGCGGCGCCGGACCTCCCGCTTCCCGCGCCCGTGCTCGGCCTGCGCGCTCCCGTCGTGAGTCTCCGGCGGGTCCGCGCCGGCGACTCGGTGAGCTACGGCGCGGAGTGGACCGCGCCGGCCGATACCACCATCGCCACTCTGGGCCTGGGCTATGCCGACGGGATCCCGCGTACCATCCAGGACCGCGCCAGCGTGCTGCTCGGCGGCCGGCGCCTGCCCGTGGTGGGGCGGGTGACCATGGACTTCCTCATGGTGGAGGCGGGCGACGGCGAAGGGATCGCCGTGGGTGACGTCGCGACGCTCATCGGCAGCGACGGCGGCGACACGATCACGCTGGACACGTTCGCCGGATGGGCCGGCACCATCTCCTACGACATCCTCTCGCGGCTCGGGCCGCGGCTCACGCGCCGCTACGAGCCCGCATGACGCGGCGCGGACGGGTGGCGCTGATCATCCTGGACGGCGTTGGCTTTGGCGCGTGCCCCGACCAGACCCGCTACGGCGACGCCGGCAGCGACACGCTCGGCAACGTCGCGCGGGCGGTGGGGGGACTGGATCTCCCGGTGCTCCAGGGCCTGGGCCTGGGGTGCGCGCGCCCGCTCGCGGGCATGCGCTGCGCGACGCCCACGGCGGCCCATGGGGTAGCCATCCCGCGGTCGCACGGCAAGGACAGCACGACGGGGCACTGGGAGCTGTGCGGCGTTCTGCTCGAGCGCCCGTTCCCCACGTATCCGAACGGGTTCCCGGCAGCCGTCATCGACGAGTTCGCCCGCCGGACCGGCAGGCCGGTGATCGGCAATACGGTCGCGTCGGGGACGACCATCCTTGCCGACCTCGGCGCCCGGCACCAGGCGACCGGCGCGTGGATCGTCTATACGTCGGCGGACAGCGTGTTCCAGGTGGCGGCCCACGAGGGCGTCGTGCCGCTCGACGAGCTGTACGCGGCGTGCCGCACCGCGCGGACGCTGCTCACGGGAGCGCACGGTGTCTCGCGCGTCATCGCGCGCCCGTTCACGGGCGAGCCGGGCGCGTTCGTCCGGACGGCGCACCGGCGCGACTTCTCGCTCGAGCCGGTTGGCCCCACGCTGCTCGATCGGCTCGAGACCGCCGGCATTCCGCGCGTCGGGGTGGGGAAGGTGGATGATCTCTTCGCCGCCCGGGGCATTACGAGCCGCCACGTGGACAGCAATGCGGTGGCACTTGCGGCCATCGCCGACGGGCTGCGAGGACTGGACCACGGACTCCTGTTCGCCAACGTCGGCGAGTTCGACCAGACCTGGGGGCACCGGAACGACGTCCCGGGGTTCTATGAGGGGCTGCGCGCGCTCGATCTGGCCCTTCCCGACCTCTTCGCCCAGCTCCAACGCGGGGACCTGATGATGCTGACGGCCGATCATGGCAACGACCCGACGACGCCGTCCACCGACCATTCCCGGGAGGCGGTGCCCCTGCTCGTCACCGGCCCCGGCGTGCGCCCGGTGGCGCTGGGGGAGCGGGACTTCGCCGACGTCGGCGCGACGATTGCCGATTACTTTTCGGTGCCATCATCGGCCGGCCGGTCGTTTCTCGGGATGCTCTCATGACGGACGCCCTGGTCGCCGCGGCGCAGGACGCGCAGTCCCGGGCGTACGCCCCCTACAGCCGGTTCCGGGTGGGGGCGGCCCTCGAGGCGCAGGACGGTCGCGTGTTCACCGGCTGCAACGTCGAGAACGCGTCGTTCGGTGTTACGAACTGTGCGGAGCGGGTGGCCCTCGGTACGGCCGTCACCGCGGGCGCGCGCCGGTTCACGCGCGTGGTGGTGGCCACGGATCACGCGCCACCGGCGGCCCCCTGCGGGGCCTGCCGGCAGGCGCTGGCGGAGTTCGGCGCGGACATCGAGGTGATCGCCGTGGGCGGGGGCCAGGTGCGGCGCTGGCGGCTGACCGACCTGCTGCCGGACCGCTTCGGCCCGGCGGACCTTGGATCGTGAAGGGGTGCATGGAAGCACGACGGACGAAGTACGGCCTGACCCTGGTGGCGGTGCTGGGCGCGGGGCTCGCGCTTGGATGCGGAGAGGACCTGCTGGCTCCGGCCACGGGCACGTGTCCGGGCTTCTGCCCGCCGGAGCAGTTGGAGGTGGTCGATTCCATCCTGCTCGACGTCATCACCTCCGACAGCACCTTCACGGGGTACGTGCTGCCGTGGGAAGCCACGGCCCTGCAGACGTACCGCGACTCGTCGGACGCGGGGGACGCGGGGAGCCGCGCGGTGATCACGTTCCCGGCGTTCTCCGACTCGCTGCGCGTGGGGGGCTCCTCCGACACGACGCGGGGCCCGGTGGTGGGCACCGACTCGATCGCGGTCAGGCTCCAGGTCAGCGGGGGGAACGTGGACGCGACCGGCCGCGAGCTGCTCCTGTATCGGATCTCCCCCGACGTGGATACCGCCGCGACGTACGGCGACCTCGACCTGGTGTTCGCTGATTCTGCCCTCCTGGCCACGGTCCCGGTTCCCGACTCCGTCACCAGCGACTCCCTGCGCGTGACGCTCGACGGGTCGGCGTTTCCCGGCTTCGAGCAGGACGGCAATCGGATCGGCATCGGGGTCGCGCTCCGGAACCCGACGGGGTACGTGCAGCTGGGCTCGGTGGAGGGCGGCGCGCCCGCCATCATCACGCGCTATGTGCGGGTGGACTCGGCGGGCACGGCGGTTCCCCGCGTGGAGGGACGGATCCCGGACTTCGACACGTTCGTCGGCACCGCGATTGCCGCCGCGCCGGCGACGTCACGGGTCGTGGGTGGTGTGCCGGCGGCGCGGACGCTGCTGCGGTTCGCGCTGCCAGGCCGCATCGCCGATTCCTCGGAGGTGCTGCGGGCGACGCTGCTGCTGCTGCCCAGCGAGCCCGTCCTGGGGGCGCCCAACGACTCCCTCGCGGTGATCGCCCAGGGGCTCGCAACCGACGTGGGGGCCAAGTCGCCGCTGGTGGGCGTGCCCGCGGACTCGGTGTCGCTGCGGATCGCGTTCGTCGGCGTCGGCTCCACGGACACCGTGCGGCTCGATGTCACCGATCTCGTCATCCGGTGGACCAACGACAGCACGGCGCCCCGCGCCCTCGCCCTGCGGGCCATCCCCGAAGGCAGCTCGTTCGCGGAGCTGCGCATCGGAGCCGCGAACGGCCCGCTGCGTCCCCGGCTCCACGTCACGTTCGTGCCGCCACTGCCGCTGGGGGAGCGATGATGCGCCGCGGAAGGGCGCGGACGAGCCCGGCCGGTCGTGCCCTGAGCGCACTCCGGATCGTGGCGGGGGGCCTGGTTCTGCTCGGGACCGCGGCGGTGGATGTCGCGGCCCAGTCATCCGTCTACGGGGTGCCCGGCCTCGGACATCCCGGCCGCGCGTCCAGCGCTCGGGCCCGGGCGCTGGGTGGCGGGTTTGCGGCCCTGGACCCCGCTTCGCCCATCAACCCTGCCACGGTCGCGGGCCTGGGCGGCATCACGGTCGAGATGATGGGCGAGACCGATTTCCGCGGCTATCAGATCGGCTCGGTGGACGTGGGAGGACTCACCAGCACGCGGTTCCCGCTGGCGCAGCTCGGCGGGCGGATCGGCAGCACGCCGCTGTCGTTCGCGGTGAGCTTTGCCCAATACACCGAGCGCTCGTACGACCTGACCAACAGCGACACCGTCATCCTGCGCGGGGTGCCGGTGGGGTTCGACGAGCGAATCACGTCGCGCGGCGGCATGTCGGACATCCGCCTGGCCCTGGGCTATCGGGCGGGTTCCCGGCTCCGGTTTGGCGCGGCGGGCCACCTGCTCACCGGCTCGGCCAAGCTCACCTTCCAGCGCACCTTCGCGGACAGCACGTATCGCCCCTATCGGATCGAGACGGACGAGTCGGTGAAGGGCCTGGGCGCGTCGGTGGGGCTCGTGTGGGCACCGGCGGCGCGGGTCTCGGTGGGTCTGGCGGCGCGCTCCGACACCCGCGCGGAAGTCACCGTGGACTCCGCCGTGGTGGCGCAGGTGGATCTGCCCGTGACGCTGTCGGCCGGACTCCAGGTGACGCCGGTGGGGCCGATCCGGTGGTTCACCACGTTCATGTGGCGGTCGTGGGGCGAAGCGGACGGCGACCTGACGGCCCGCGCGTTCGACACGTGGGAGATCGGCACGGGTGTGGAGCTGGGCGGGCCCGAGTCCGGCCTGTCGCGGTTCCCTCTCCGGCTGGGCTACCGCTATGCCACCATGCCGTTCTCGCCGACCGACGACCAGCCGTTCGAGGTGAACTTCTCCCTGGGCCTCGGCGCGGTATTCGCGGGCAACCGGGGACTCGTGGACGTGGCGCTCGAGCGGGCATACCGCAACGGCGGCGGCGCGCGGGAGACCGCGTGGCAGGTCTCGTGGACCGTCACCGTGCGGCCATGACCCGCGTCTACCTCCACACGTTCGGCTGCAAGACGAACCAGTACGACACCGAGGTGGTGCGCCAGGCCCTCGAAGACGCGGGTGCCGTGATCGTCGAGGACCCGCACCTCGCCGATGCGGCGGTCGTCAACTCCTGCACGGTCACCCACGTTGGGGAAGCCAAGATGCGGGGGCTGGTGCGGCGCCTCGCCCGCGGCCGGCCGGCCATCCGCACCGTCGTGATGGGATGCGCCGCCGCGGTGGACGACGGCCGCCTCGCGCGGCTGCCCGGTGTGGTCGCGGTCCAGGGCGGCGCGGATGCCGGTTCCGTGCTCCACGCTCTGGGGTTCCCTTCGCCCGACGCCGGCCCCCTCCTGCGGCGCTTCGCGCGGGGGGCCCGGGCGTGGCTCAAGGTCCAGGACGGCTGCGACGAGCACTGCACGTTCTG
>DAINBS010000116.1:0-7596 GCA_036732805.1 Gemmatimonadales bacterium
CCCACAGCTCCCGCGGCCGCCCGTCCGGTGCCGCCTCCGTGGCGCGCACGGTCTCGTAGAGCCCGCCCTGCGAGGAGCCGCCCAGCGCGATGCGCTCCACGCCCCCCACCGGCCCCCGATCGAAGAACACGTAGATGGTCCTGCGCCGCGCCGCGAAGGTCGTGGGGGACACGAGCCCGCGGAACACGGGGTCCTCGTTGTATTCGCGCATGGCCACGACCCACATGTCCACGCCATGCGAACGCATCACGGCGGGGAGGTTGCGGTCGAGCCGGGTGGCGAGCCACTGCTGCTGAAGGGTGGCCTGCTCCCGCACCGTGCCGAACGGCTGTTGCGGCGTCGGTTGGGCGGCCAGCGGAAGGCAGGGCAGGAGGCAAAGGGCAAACACGGGAAAGCGCATGAGCCACCGGGGCGTTGAGGGACGGAGAGAAAGGAAACCCGCTGCCCGCCTCCGGCCAAGCGGCCAGGTGGGGACAGCGGCCCACCGGCTGTCAAAACGACGCAACTCATTGCAGGACAGGCAGATAGGCATAGCAAAACTGGCAGAAACGGTTGGCACGTGGCCTGCCTTTCCCCGGCGCGACACCGGCCAACAGGTGGCCGGGGCAACAGCCACTCACGTACAAGACCAGCAGGAGGTAGTCATGGCGTTCCCGACTCTGTGGCGTGCGGAAGTCCCCTCGGCCTGGAACGACCTCTTCCAGACGCGGCGGGACATCGACCGGGTGTTCGACCGCTTCCTGGGGGGTGCCGGCACGATGACCGGCCCCTGGGTCCCGGTGGTGGATGTCCGTGAAACGAAGGACGCGATCGAGGTCGTGGCGGAGCTGCCCGGCCTGCGCCTCGAGGATGTCGAGGTGAACATCGAGAGCAACATCCTCTCGATCTCCGGCGAGAAGAAGCAGGAGTACGCCGAGGGCGATGCCGAGGCGGAGTATCACCTCGTCGAGCGGCGCTGCGGCCGGTTCGAGCGGAGCTTCACGCTCCCGCGTACCGTGGACGCGAACCAGATCGCGGCGCGGTTCGAGTCCGGCCTGCTCACGATCACGCTGCCCAAGGCCGAGGCGGCCAAGCCGCGGCGGGTGGAAATCCAGGCGAAGTGACGTGAAACGTGAAGCGTGAAACGTGAAACGAGTGTGACGCGACGCGACTCGTTTCACGTTTCACGTTTCACTCCCTATCCCCCGGTGTGGCACACCGCGCAGTTCACGCTCTTCCACATGTCACCGATGTCCACCGGGTGCTGGAACTCGAGACCCTCGGGGCTGATGGTCTCCCCTTCGGCGCCGCTGCCCTGGGCGATGATCACGTGGCACGACGTGCAGTCGTGGCTGATGACCCGGCCGTCCGGGCTCTGATGCTTGCCGTCGTGGCACCGGTAGCACCCGGGGAAGATGGTGTGCCCGAGATTGGTGGGGTACGCCTTCCAGTTGACCTTCATCTCGGGGAAGAAGTTCGTCTGGTAGATCCGCTGGACCGCCGACACCGCCTGCCGGACCGCGGCCGTGTCCGCGTACTCCCGGTATTGCGCGGCGAGACCTTCCGCGATCGCGGCCAGCGCCTGTGACGTGCTGTCGTACTCGGCCGTCAGCAGCTCGACCGCCGTCTTCTTGACGGACGGCAGGGACGGGCTGATCCGCCCCGTGCTCATCGCGACGTTCACGGCGCGCCCCGGCGCGTTGTAGACGTGGGACGGCCGGTTGTGGCAGTCGATGCAGTCCATGCGACGGATCTCGGCGGAGTCCATGTGGGCCGGCGTGAGCGAATCGGATGTCGACTGGAACACCGTCACCTGCCCGTCCGGCGACGTGAGGCGCACCCAGGGAATCACCTGGCGTGCGGTGTCGGTGTGGATGTACTCGACCTTGTTCGCGATGTTCATGTGCCAGTGGATGCCGCCGGCGCGGCCGTGCTCGGGATCTCCCCCACCGATCTTCATGAGCAGCCGGATGGTCCACGGCCGGTTCGTCTCATCCGACAGGTAGTGGTAGTTCACGCGCTCGGCGTTGCCGAAGAACTTCTGCGGCCAGTGGCACTGCTCGCAGGTCTCCTGGGCGGGCCGGAGGTTCTTGATCGGCGTCGGGATCGGCTTGGGGTAGTTGTTGGCGATCGTGGCGTACACCTGGTAGGCGCCGGAGAGCTTCGACTGCACGAACCAGCCGGCGCCGGGCCCGATGTGGCACTGCACGCAGGTCACGCGCGCGTGCGGCGAGCTCTGGTACGCCGTGTACTCGGGGTTCATCACCTCGTGGCAGGTCTGCCCGCAGAACTTCACCGACTCCGTGAAGTGATAGGTCTGATAGGTGCCCAGTCCGGTCGTGACCAGGAACACGAAGGTCACCCCGGCGACCGCGATCAACCCGTTCCGGTGGCGCGGGATGTTGAGGTCGATCCGGGGGTGGCGGGGAACCTCGCCCGGGGCAAGGTGGTGCCGCCGCCGCCGCTCGATCAGGACGCCCAGCGTGATCAGCACGAGGCCGATCACGAGGAACGCCGGCGTCACCAGGTAGGTGAGGATCCCCATGTACGGGCTGGAGAATCCCCGGCTGAAATCGAACGCGATGAGCGAGATGACCGCGAAGAAGGCGCAGGCCGCAATGATCATCCCGAGGAGGCTGATCCAGTTCTCCAGCAATGTGGGCGGCTTCTCGGGACGCGGCGCGTTCTCACCAGGCTGTGTCATGACGCTTCCTCGGAACGTGCGGTGGGTGCGCGGGTTCACGGTCGGTCAGGTGATGACCCCGGTGCGGCACGCACGATAAATACGCGACCGGCATGGCGCGGGCCAGCGCCCGTCGCTCAGGCGTCCGGCAGGTCGGCTTCGACGTTCAGCGTCCGCTGAAGCCGGTCGATGTCCGCTGGAAGGCCGAGGACCACCATCCGGTCGTGTGTCCGCAGGATGGATTCCGGACCCGGCATCTCCACGGTGGACCTGCGCCGCTCGGGATCGGCCCGCGCGATCTGGAGAACCTGGACGCCAAACGCCGAGCGGGGCGCGATCATGCCGATCGTCCGCCCATCCAGGGCCGGCGGCACGACCAGGGTGCGGACCGCGACGCCCTCCGGCAGCTCGACGACCGTTTCCCCCTCCCCGCCCGACGCGTCGGTCGTGGAGAAGCGCGCCAGCAACTGACGCTTATTGAGGACTTCCTGCCTGTAGATCCCCATCAGGTCGCGCTGAGCCACCCAGGCGATGAGCTCCCGTGCGTCGTGGTCCCGGACGACCGGCAACCGCTCGGCGTGCTGGCGCCAGAACTTCTCCATGGCCTCCGCCAGGAACTCGTCCGGCGTCACGACTTCGAACGGTTGGACCAGGTCAGCGGCGATCACGACCTCGAGGGCCTGCTGGCCAGACAGCACGCCCTTGATGGCGTGCAGGGAGATCGCCCCCACGAAGCGGCGGTCGTCGTCGACGACGTAGAGGAAGTTCCGGGGCGTCCGCAGGAAGTACTCGATCACCTCCGTGAATGGCGCGCGCCGGTTCACCGCCTCCACGTCATCGTGCATCACGTCGGCCACACGGAGGGATCGCATCAGGCCCGCTTCCGCGCCGACCGGCAGGGCTACGCCCCGCCGGCGCAGGGTGTCCAGGTGCAGGGACTCGGGCTGGAGCCGGCGGGCCACCAGGTTACTGACGATACAGACCAGCATGAGCGGCAGGATGATCGGGTACGAGTTGGTCTGCTCGAAGATCATCATGATCGCCATGATCGGCGCGTGGGTCGTGCCCGCGAGCACGGCCCCCATCCCCACCAGGGCGTAGGCGCCGTATTCCGCCGTGTGGGCCGGGAACCAGGTGTGCACCCCGTAGCCGAACGCCCCGCCCACCAGGGCACCCAGCATCAGCGTCGGCGTGAACAGCCCGCCCGAGCCGCCGCTTGCCCGGGTGAGCGCGGTGGCCAGGAGCTTCGCCAGCGGCAGCGCGAGCAGCAGGTACAGGGGAAGCCGTTCGTGCAACGCGAGGTTGACCACCTCGAGTCCGTTGCCGTACACGTGCGGGAAGGCGATCCCGATGCCGCCGAGGAGGGCGAAGCCGATCGCCGGTCCCGCGTACCCCGTGCCACGCAGCTTCCTGAAGGCGTCGTCCACGCGCCCGATGCCCTTGATCGCCAGCGCGGAAAAGACCCCGCCCAGGATCCCGAGCGCGAGGTAGGCCACCAGCTCCCACGGGGAGACGAGCTCGTACGCGGGGATGACGAAGCGCGGCAGGTTGCCCATCGCGCCGCGGAAGATGAGCGTCGAGATCACCGAGGCGATCACCACGGGGCCGAAGATCTCGAGGGCGAAGCTGCCGATCAGGATCTCCATGACGAAGATCGTGCCGCCGAAGGGGGCGTTGTAGACGGCCGACATCGCGGCCGCGGCGGCGCAACACACGAGCACGCGCACCTGGTGCGTGTTGAGCGCGAACAGACGTCCGAGCCGTGACCCCAGCGCCGCCGCGAACTCGATCATGGGGCCCTCGCGACCCAGCGAGCCGCCCGACGACACGGTGAGGATGCCCGCGGCCACGGCCGGCAGTTCCTGCCGGAACGAGACGTGGCCACCACCGAGGGCGAGCGCCTGGATCAGGCCCGCCGTTCCGGGGCCGCGCACCTCCCGCTTGAGCACCCATGCCAGGAGCCCCACCGCGACGCCACCGAGCGTGGGGATCAGCAGTCGCAGCCACCACGGAGCGGCCTGCGCGCCGGCCAGCAGATCATCGCCGCTCCCCCACAGCGCACCCTGGAGCACGCCGATCAGGTGCGCAATGGCGAGCGTAGCGACGCCGGTCAGCGCACCGACGGTGGGAATGAGCAGGAGATAGACGTTCTCGGCCCTCGGTCGTCGGGCGAACCGGGTCCGAAGCGCGTCGCGGAGCTTCCGGAGAATGACCTGTCTCTCTGTGGGAGTCCTGCTGAAGCTTACGCCGATGCTCGTGAGCTTGTCCAACGAGGTTCAGCGGATGACGAGGCGCGCTGCGGCTCGGGCCGGGGGAGTCGAGACGGTCAACCACGCCTCCGCGCTTCTCTCCCGTCCCCGGACACACGAAGAGCCGCGCGGCGCTGGTGTCTTGCTGGTCGTCGTGGGACTCGACAACATCCGGCGTGAGCCGTGTTGCGGAGGAGCCACACAACGGACCAGGCCGTAGCTGAAGTCCTTACTCCGGCCGCACACGTGTGCGTAGTTGAAGACGACGTTCGCACATGAGAAAGGCAAGTCCACGCCAGCAGCGTCCGCTCGCGAGTCACGCCGAGGTCACGGGGCAGGCATCAGCCAGGTCACGGGCCTGTCGTAGCGTAGCCCTCCACAACGCTCGGGAGGGTCCATGTTGCGCATCAGGTCCCTGTGGTTGGCCACGGCACCCATGCTGTGCGTGCTCGCGGCGACCTCGGCATCCGGCCAACCCGGTGCCGCGCCCGTCCAGATGGCGGCCCGGTTGCCAGCAGCCGATTCTGGTCGTCTCGCGGGGCCGGCTTCGCCGGCCGGGCCGCGATGGTTGCGGATTGCGGCGCGACCGGGGGAGGTGCTCACGGTGCTGGTGGTCGGGGACGGCGCACCGGTGGTGTTCGTCCCTGGAATGGTCGGCGCGGCGTACGGCTATCGCCATCAGGTCGAGGGACTGGCCGACGGCACCGTGCAGTCGATTGTCGTCGAGCCCCTGGGCATCGGCAGCTCGGGGCGGCCGCCGGGCGCCGACTACTCGCTGACCGCCCAGGCCGACCGCGTCGCCGCAGTCCTGGATACGTTGGGTGTCGGTCCGGTGGTCCTGGTGGCGCATTCGGTGGCCGGGTCCATGGCGCTCCGGCTCGCGGCCCGCCGGCCGGAGCATGTTCGCGCAATCCTCCTGCTGGAGAGCGGGGTTGCCGAGGTAGCGGCCGGGCCGTCCTTCCGCCGCGCCATGAAGCTCGCTCCGGTACTCAAGCTGCTCGACGTCAGCGAGTTGCTCACGCGCTACGTGGCCAGGGACCTTCGGGCTGCCTCCGGCGACTCGAGCTGGATCACACCGGACGTGCTCGCCGCGTACACCGACGGCCCGCTGGAAGACCAGCGCGCGGCCATCGACGCGTTTGCCGCGATTGCCCGGGCGGTCGAACCCGAGTCGCTCAGCACTCGTCTCTCCGAAATCCGGGTGCCCGTCGTCGTCCTCGTCGGGAGTGCGCGGCACCGGAGCGGGCCGGCGGCGGCGGAGCTCGATCTCCTCCGGCAGCGCCTTGGCAACGTCGCCGTGTATCCGATCCCGGGAGCGGGGCACTTCCTGCACGAGGAGCGTCCCGGCCTCGTCACGGCGGCGATCCGGTGCCTGCTGGAAGCCGCCGCTGCGCCGAGCTGCGTACCGGACGCGCTGGTCCGGGAGGATCCATGAGTCCCCTCTGGCGCGTCATCGCCCCGCCGCAGTGGGACCGGATGCTGCATTGTTGCGGGGCCGCGGCTGCCGTCTGCATCGGCGTCTATCTGCTCGCTCCGTCCGCCGCCGACCTGGTGGTCTTCGTCGCGATCATGTTCGTGACGAACGGACCCACGGGCACGTTCCTCCCGAGCGCCTCGGAGCCGATCCTGCTGGCCTACGGCAAGCTGTACTCACCCTTCCTGCTTGCGTGCGTCGGCAGCGCCGGTGTCGCGTTGGCCGAGTGGGTGAACTACCGGCTGTTCGACGTCGTGCTGCACGCGCGGCAGCTCGAGTCGGTGCGAGCGTCGCGGATCACCAAGCGGGTGACCGCGTGGTACCGTGTTTCTCCCGCGGGGACGGTGGCGCTGTGCGCGCTCACCCCCATCCCGTTCGTAATCGCCCGTGCCTGCTCCGTGCTGACGGGGTACCCGTTCGGCCGGCACCTGGCCGCGACCGTGGTCGGCCGGTTCCCCCGCATGTGGCTGGTCGCGTTGGTGGGCACGGCGATGCCGTTCCACCCCGCGCAGATGATGCTCGCCGGCCTGGTGGTCGCCCTGATCGGCGCGACGGCGGCGTGGCACGCGCGGTCGGGACGCCGTCTCATTGCCCAGCCCCTTCCTTCCCCCGTTCCTGTGGTCACCGGGAGGTAGTCATGCAACTCGGACACGTTCCGCTGGCGCTGGCGATCGCCAGCTATGACTGGAACCCGAAGACGGTCGCGTTCTGTCTCGCGATGCACTTCCTGCCCAACGCCGACTCGCTGATCGAGCGCACCGGTCTGGTCCCGCCGAAGTTCCACTGCACGGTGACGCACACGCTCACGTTTGCCGCCGTGGTCAGCGGCCTCGTGGCGCTCGTCTCTCCCCACTATGGGGTGCTGACCCTCGTCTGCCTGGTCACGCACTACCTTGCCGACCTCGGGAGCACGGTTGGGCTTCCCCTGCTTTGGCCGTTCTCGAAGCGGAAGTTCTCGCTCAGGATCTTCCGGGATACCGGCTACTGGGGCAAGGAGATGTACCTGGGCTACTATCGGCAGCCGCGGGCGTGGGTGCTCGAGGGGGCCGTGGTCGCCTTTCTGGTGTACCGCCTCGTGGCGACGGGCGTGATCGCTGCGTAGGACGCCCGGGGTGCATAACGACAATGCCCACCGGAGGGTGGGCATTGTCGTTGAACTCCGGGGGTGGGACTCGACAACATCCGGCGTGAGCCGTGTTGCGGAGGAGCAC
>DAINBS010000116.1:7696-8873 GCA_036732805.1 Gemmatimonadales bacterium
CGGAAACGACGAAGAGCCCGTGAGGGCTCTTCGTGACTCCGGGGGTGGGACTCGACAACATCCGGCGTGAGCCGTGTTGCGGAGGAGCACCCCCGGAAACGACGAAGAGCCCGTGAGGGCTCTTCGTGACTCCGGGGGTGGGACTCGAACCCACAACCCTTCGGTTAACAGCCGAATGCTCTGCCATTGAGCTACCCCGGACCGCACCGGCACGGCCGGCGACGGTGATTCTAGTCACCCCCGGGAGCGTGGGCAACCATCGCGGCCTCACCTCACACAACGGACCAGGCCGTAGCTGAAGTCCTTACTCCGGCCGCACACGTGTGCGTAGTTGAAGACGACGTACCACGCGCCGACCAGGTCGTCCAGCGACGTCGACGTCCAGTACCAGACATCATGCCCGGGGGCACCCTGCCCACAGCTCCCCTCCAGTTCCTCCGGCCAGTAGCAGCCGCCCGCAGGACCAGCATCCGGCTCACAACCAGCACAGTCGCCCAGACACACGTCATAGGTCACGCACGTGTTCGTGGCTCCGCACGCCCCCCCGCGCTCCGTGGCCGGACACCCGCGAATCAGGGAGCGCAGTTCATCGACGCTCGGGAGGCGCCAGTCGGTGCCGTCCGATTCCAGATTCTGGCAGTAGAGGAGGGCGCTTTCCCAGTCCATGGCCGCCGCCGCGGACGCCCGCTGCCATTCGAGCGTCGTCACCGGGTCGATGTACACGCCGCCCGTGGCAATCGTCGCGACCGGCGCGCATCCCCCATCCACGCACAGCAGACCATTTCCGCAGTCCGCCGCCCTGCCGCAGGCGTCGCCCTGCCCGTCACCCCCGCACCCCATGAGCGGCACGAGCGCCGCGAAGAAGAGGCAGATCGGAGTCCATCCACCATTCACCCGTTGCCGCACTGCGTACCTCCCCGGGTCGTCGAAAGCTCGAACCCGCACCCCCTGGGTTGGCAGCCGAATGCTCCGAGGGATGTCTAGTCACCCGCCGGGGCGTGGGCAACCAACGCGGGCGGTGCCGGGGAGGCAGCGAGTGCCGCCCGCAGGAACCGCGCGGTGTGGCTGTCGCCCTTGCCGCCGGTGGCAAGCTGGCGCGCGATCTTGAGGCGCTGGGCTTCGCCGCCGGACAGCGTCGTGGCGGGCTGGCCCAGGCGCAGGTAGCCGAGCCCCACCT
>DAINBS010000117.1:0-8871 GCA_036732805.1 Gemmatimonadales bacterium
CGGCGGGCGCCTCGAGGCGCTCGCGCCGGCGTTTCGCGCACGGGCGGCAGCCGGGCGCCAGACCAGCCTCTGGGCAACCGAACCGCACGCGACCGACTTCCCTGTGCCGATTGGACCGGTCGATCAGGAGCGGTGGGGGGCACTGGGTGGCTCGGATGCGATCCTGGTGGTGGCCGACGGCGCGCTGGCCGCCACCCTGGGCGACGACGCTGAGGGCACATGGTCCGAGTCCACGCTCCATATTGGCTTGATCAGGGCGGCAATCTCCCACATCACCAGTGTGTAACCAACTGGATAGTTGACAGTCTGGACGTTTGTAAGCATCATACTTACAGACGCTTACCAGGTGCTGTCTTGTGGCAAAGCACGATTCGCGGGAGCTCATTCTCCGCGCGGCGCGCACCGAGTTCGCAGCCCGGGGATTCGCTGGGGCCCGCGTGGATCGCATTGCCAGTGCCTCCGGACTCAACAAGCAGCTGATCTACTACTACTTCGGGTCGAAGCAGGCTCTCTACGCGGCCGCCACGAGCGCCTCCACGCCGCCGGCGACCACCGCTCCAGCCGAGCCCACCACCGCCAGCGAGAGCATCCGCCAGGTCGTGGACGGCCTCCTGCGGATGTTCGCGCACCATCCAGAGATCGTCTCGCTCCTCGTTGACCGCGCTGGCACCCCGGACGGAGGCCAGGCCGGCCGGGAGTGGATCGCCCGGGTGCATCGCGAGGCCGCGGCGGCCCTGTCCCGCGGTCAGGGACTGGGCCATTTCCGCGACGATCTCGACCCGCGCGCCACTGCTCGCGCCGCCGTGGTCCTCTGCCTGGGGTACCTCGCGCTCGCGCCGCACCTCGATGCCGAGCTCGACGACTGGGCACGCGAGGTGCGCGACATCCTGGTCCGGGTCACCACCTGGTGAGCGGGACGGCGCGCGGGGTCAAACGACGCGGGGTCGTCCGTTCCGGACGACCCCGCGTCTGGCACTCGAGGGCAATCAGCGCTCAGCCGACGGTCACGGCAACGCCGGGCTTGCCCTCCCGTCCGACGCGGGCGGGCTTGCCCTCCACCGGGTGCTCGAGCGCGATCTCCAGGACTTCCGACAGGTGCGCCACCGCGTGCACCGTGAGGCGCCGGCGCTCGGCCTCGCCGAGGTCATCGAGATCAGCCACGTTCTCCTTGGGCAGCACGATCGTCGAGATCCCGGCCCGCAGCGCCCCGAGCACCTTCTCCTTCACACCGCCGATCGGGAGAACCCGTCCGGAGAGTGTCACCTCACCGGTCATCGCGATGTCGTGCCGGGCCGGAACCTGTGCCAGCGCGCTGATCAGCGCCGTCGCCATCGTGATGCCCGCCGACGAGCCTTCCTTGGGGATGGCGCCCGCCGGCACGTGGATGTGCACGTCCTTCTCGAGGAACCGCTCGATCGGAATCCCCAGCTCGTCGGCGTGCGTCTTGGCATAGGTGAGCCCGGCGCGCGCGGACTCTTTCATCACGTCACCAAGCTGACCGGTCAGCACGAGGTCGCCCTTCCCCCGCATGACCGACGCCTCGACGAACATGATGTCGCCGCCCACCGGCGTGTAGTACATGCCGGTGGCGATCCCTACCTCCGGAGCGCGCGCCGCCCGCTCGGGGTGTACCCGCGGCCGGCCCAGCAGCCGGTCGACGCCGGGCCGGTCGAGCGCCACCGACGTGGCGTCGCCACCGGCGATCTCCCGCGCCACCTTCCGTGCCACCTTGCCGAGCTCCCGCTCGAGCTGGCGCACGCCTGCTTCCCTCGTATACCCGGAGATGATCTCGCTCAGGGCCTCGTCGTCCATCTGGAGCTGCGTCGTGTCGAGCCCGGCCTCCAGCAGCTGACGCGGCACCAGGTACTGTCGGGCGATCGCGAGCTTCTCGGGCTCCGTGTACCCGGAGAACTCCACCAGCTCCATGCGGTCCAGCAGGGGCGCCGGGATGTTCTGGAGGAAGTTGCCCGTCGCGATGAACAGCACCTGCGACAGGTCGAACGGCACGCCCAGGTAGTGGTCGGTGAACGAGTCGTTCTGCGCCGGGTCCAGCACCTCGAGTAGCGCGGCCGCGGGATCTCCCTGGAACGACACGCCCAGCTTGTCCACCTCGTCCAGCAGGAACACTGGATTCTTCGTCCCCGCCTTCTTCATGCCCTGGATGATCCGCCCGGGCATTGCCCCCACGTAGGTGCGCCGGTGCCCGCGGATGTCGGCCTCGTCCCGGGCCCCGCCGAGCGAGATGCGCACGTACTGCCGGCCCATGGCCCGCGCGATGGACTTGGCGATGGAAGTCTTCCCCACGCCGGGCGGGCCCACGAACAGGAGGATGGAGCCGCGCGACCGGCGGTCGTCCTCGTTGCCGGGCGCGTCGGCCGCCGCCGCCTGCGCGTCCTGAGGAGCGCGCTGCGCCCGGAGCTGGCGTACGGCAAGGAACTCGAGCACCCGGTCCTTCACGTCCTCGAGCCCGAAGTGATCCTCTTCGAGGATTTCGGACGCCCGCTTGAGGTTGAGATCCTCGGCGCTGCGCTCGTTCCACGGGAGTTCCGCGATCGTCTCGAGGAACGTCCGGATCACCTGCCCTTCCATGGCCTCCTTGGGCGTCCGCGCCAGGCGCGCGAGCTCGCGCTTCACTTCCTTGCGGGCCTCGTCGGGCAGGTCGAGCGCGTCCAGCCGCTCGCGCAGCTCGTCGGCGAGGACCTCGTCCTCTTCCTCCCCCAGCTCGCGCCGGATGGCACGCATCTGCTCCCGCAGGAACATCTCGCGCTGCCGCTCGCCCAGCTCCTCCTGGACGCGGGACTTGATGTCCTGCTGGGCGTCGAGCAGCTCGATCTGCCGCTGCACGTGCAGGAGGACCCGCCGCAGCCGCTCTTCGACCCCCAGGGTCTCCAGCAGGGCCTGCCGGTCCTTGGACGAGATGTCGAGGTAGCCCGCCACCATGTCGGCAAAGCGGCCGGGATCGGACACACCCTCGAGCACCTGGTCCACCACATCTTCCGCGAGCCCCGACTTCTGACCGAGTTCCGCGGCCCGCTCGCGCACCTCGCGGTGCAGGGCGATGAACGCCGCCTCGCTCGCGTCGAGCGGGGGCAGGTCGTTGGCCTGACACACGACGGACTCGATATGGCCGTCGGTTTCGGAATACTGCAGCACGCTGGCGCGGAACTCACCGTGCAGCAGCAGCTGCACCCCGCCCAGTCCGCGCTGCACCTGGCTGATCTTCGCCACCGTTCCGGTGGTATAGAGGCCTGCGGGGTCCACCGCGTCCGTGTTCTGGCGCTGACAGACCGCGAAGATGTGTCGATCCTCGCGCTTGAGGGCAGCTTCGATGGCCCGCAGCGTCCCCGGTCGCCCCGCGCCGATGGGCGCGGTGACCCCGGGGAACAGCACGACCTCGCGCAACGGGAGCACGGGGAGGCGCAAGCGGGCCGTTTCGTGAGTCGTGAGTGTGTCGCTCATCCGGTCATCCTTCCACGTCGCCGGCATTCACCGGGTTGGGACCCAAGGGGCACCCCCCGTGCCAGCGAACACTGCCTTAATTGACCGAACACCAATGCCGATTCAGCCGTTCCCGTTTCTCGACAGGCAGGTTGGGAGCGGTTGTCTGCCATTTTGGCCGAACCCTGCTCCGGCTAGGCTGAGGGGGCGCGGGGGGCGCTGTTCAGCAGGGCCCTGAGTTCCGAGTCAGTAAGTTGCTCCAACAGCCCGGCTCGGGTAGTGATCTCCCGGGCTGCCTCGCGGGGGTCCGACTGGCAGTCAAAACGCACGATGTCGGCAGGCTCGGGGAAACCTGAGGGCTTGTGCTTCGTAGGTACGAGGCCGGACGTGCGGCCGACGCGTTCGGCCGACCACCGCCGTCCGGCGTCATCGGTAATCCAGCGCATCCTCGCCTCGTCGAGTGGTGTCGCAGGTTGCCAGCGCTCGTGCCCCGGACTAATGTACGGCCCGAAAGCGGCCGGTGCCATAATGGACGATCAGCAGCCACACGACAATCCCCTCGCCGAGCGCCTGGCTCACGTGCTCGAAGGTGCCTACACGCTCGAGGGAGAAATCGGGCGGGGCGGCATGGGGGTCGTATTCCTGGCGCGCGACCTCGCCCTCAAGCGCCGCGTGGCGATCAAGGTCCTCCCCCCCGAGTTGGCGTTCCGTCAGGAAATCAAGCAGCGGTTCATGCGCGAGGCCCAGACCGCGGCCCGGCTGTCGCACCCCCACATCGTTCCCATCCACGCGGTCGGCGACGAAGGCGGCCTCGTTTACTTCGTGATGGGGTACGTCGACGGCGAGTCCCTCGCGGCCCGCCTGCGGCGCCGCCACGCCCTGCCGGCAGAGGAAGTCCGCCGGATCATGAAGGAGGCGGCGGACGCCATCGGCATGGCGCACGCCATGGGCGTCATCCACCGGGACATCAAGCCCGACAACATCCTCCTGGAAGGCACGCGCCGCCGGGTGATGGTCACCGACTTCGGGATCGCGAAGGCGCTCTCGCAGGCGGGAACGGGCACGCTCACGGGGACCGGCATCGCGATCGGCACGCCGCACTACATGAGTCCCGAGCAGGCGGCCGGCGAGCGCGACATCGATGCCCGAAGCGACCTCTATGCGCTCGGCGTCGTGGCCTTCGAGATGGCGACGGGCGAGCTGCCGTTCCAGGCCCCCACGGTCCCCGGGATCCTCATGAAGCACATCTCGGAGCCGGCGCCCGACATCAAGCGGACGCGGCCGGATCTGCCGGACGACCTCGCCGTCTGCATCATGCGCTGTCTGGCCAAGGACCCCGAGAGCCGCTGGCCCACGGCGGAATCCCTGGTGCGCGCGCTCGACAGCCGGAACGCCGGGCCCTATCGCCCGCCCGCGCCGATCACCCGCCGGTCTGGCGCCGCCTTGGCCCGACGGGCGGGCGAGGGCCTGGAGGCGGGGCGCGCCGCGCGGCCCCCCCGGCGGCCCTCGGCGCCGAGCCGTCGCGGTCGGGAGCCTGTCCCGGAGACCCGGCCGCGGGAACCCGAGATCGTCCGCAAGTTCCGCGACGAGTTCGCGAAGTGGGCGGTGGTGTCCGGGAGTCTGATGCTCGTGAACGTCGCGACCGGCATAACGGAGCCGTGGTTCCTGCTCGTCGCGGGGTTCTGGGCCATCCCCCTTGGGGGACGCTACTCCAAGCTCTGGCAGGCCGGATACAGCTGGCGCGACGTGCTGCACCGGCCACCGGCGCCGGACGCGGTGGAGGCCAGGATGTCGCCCATCGAGGCGCCCAAGGCCCTGCGGCGTCCCACGGACGTCGGCGCGGACGAGGACTTCGGTCCGCTGGCGCCGCAGATCACCCAGCTGCGGCGGGACGGCACCGCCATCCGCCAGATCGTCGAGCGGCTGGCTCCGTCCGAGCGCGCGCTCCTGCCCGACGTCGTGCAGACCGTCGATGGACTCTCCAACCGCGCACTCAATCTCGCGCGCACGCTCTCGCAGATGGAAGGCGAGGTCGACCCCGAGGCGCTGGGCCGGCTGGAAGCCCGCATCCAGGACCTCAAGTCCGATGGCGGTGACGACCGGCGGGTCGATCTGCTCCGCCGGCAGCACGCCACGCTGAAGGAACTGCTCGAGCGGCGCGGCGGTCTGCAGTCCCAGTTCGAATCCTGCGTGCTGGCGGTGCAGAACATCCGCTTCGACCTGCTCCGGCTCCGGTCGGCGGGCGTCAGCTCGGTGCTCGACGAGCTGACCAGCGCCACCCAGGCCGCGCGCGCGCTCAGCTACGACGTCGAAGCCGCGATCGAAGCCGCCAGTGAAATCAGGAAGGAGCTGGGAGGCTAGAACCTCGCCAGTTCCCTGATCCTCTGAGCTATGCCCTCGGATTGCGGCAGGATCACATCCTCCAGTTCGGGCGCATACGCGACGAACGTATCGGCCGCGGCGACGCGCCTGACCGGGGCGTCGAGCCAGGTGAAGTGGTCATCGGCGATGCGGGCCGCGATCTCCGCCCCGTAGCCCCACGACAGCGAGTCCTCGTAGGCCACTATCACCCGGCTGGTCTTGCGCACGGAGTCACCGATGCGCTCCCAGTCCACCGGGTTCAGCGACCGGAGATCGATCACTTCGACGCTGATCCGGTCGGTCTCCGCCACCTGCTTGGCCGCGTTGAGCGCACGCTGCACCACGGCGCCGTAGGTGACCACCGTCAGATCCGTTCCTTCGCGCGCGACCCTGGCCTTCCCGAACGGGATCATGAAGTTGGAGCCCGGATAGGCGCTCTTGTTGTACGTCTGGCGGTACAGGTGCTTGTGCTCCAGGAACAGCACGGGATCCTCGCAGCGGATGGCCGTGCGCAGGAGCCCGTTGGCGTCGAGCGCCGTCGCCGGGCATATCACGCGCAGCCCGGGAATGTGGGTGAACAGGGAGGCGCCCGTCTGCGAGTGGTAGATCGCACCGCCCTTGAGGTAGCCGCCGTAGGTCACGCGCACGACGGCGGGCGCGCTGAAGGCGTTGTTGCTGCGCCAGCGGAGCAGCGCCAGCTCGTTGCGGATCTGGTGGTACGCGGGCCAGATGTAGTCGAAGAACTGGATCTCGACGACCGGCTTCAGGCCGCGCGTCGCGAGGCCGATCGCCCGGCCCACGATGTTGGCCTCGGCGAGCGGGGAGTTGTACACCCGGTCGGCGCCGAACTTCTTCTGGAGCAGCCAGGTGACCTTGAAGACCCCGCCCTTGCCCTTCACGCGATCGATGTGCTCCTCGCGCGACGCGTCCGCCACGTCTTCGCCGAAGATGACGATCCGCGCGTCGCGCTGCATTTCGTCGTCCATGCACTTGTTGAGCAGATCGACCATCGTCGTGGGCTCGCCCTGGAACTGGGGGTCGTCCTCCGTGTCGAACTGCTCGGCGGTCGGGTCCACGTCCGGGGAGTACACGTACCGGTAGATCGTCTCGGGCTCCGGTTGGGGGGACGCCAGGGCGATCTCCGTCGCGACCGCCACCTCCTCCTCCACGCGCCGCCGGATCGCCTCGATCTCGGCGTCCGTCGCCAGGCCCTCGCTCACGAGCCGGGCGGGGAAGGTCATGAGCGGATCCCGCGACGCCTCCTCGGCACGCTCCTCCGGCGTCCTGTACATCACCTCGTCGTCGGAGAGCGAGTGCGAGTAGGGCCGGATCACGTGGGCGTGCACCAGCGCCGGACCGCGGCGGGCGCGGCAGTAGGCCACCGCGCGCGAGACGGCATCGTACGACGCCAGCGGGTCGCAGCCGTCCACCTCCTCGACGTACAGATTGGGGAACCCCGTCAGCAGCTTCGAGATCGAGCCGCCCGCCGTCTGCACCTCGACCGGCACCGAGATGGCGTACTTGTTGTCCTCGATCAGGAAGAACACGGGCAGCCTGAGGTTGCTCGCCGAGTTCAGCGCCTCCCAGAACTCCCCCTCGCTGGTCGTGCCGTCACCCGAGGAACAGAACGTGACCTCATCGCTGCGGGCGCGCTCGTGGCGATCGGGTATGTCGGTGATGCGGTCGTAGCGCAGCCACGCCTCGGCGCTCCCCACGGCCTGGAGGTACTGCGTCCCCGTCGGGCTCGACGAGCTGACGATGTTCAGCGCCTTGTGTCCCCAGTGCGACGGCATCTGCCGGCCGCCGGAGTTCGGATCATCCGCGGCGGCGACCGCCTCGAGGAGCATGTCCGTGGGCGTCATGCCGAGCGCGAGACACAGCGCCCGGTCCCGGTAGTACGGGTAGAACCAGTCGTACGCCGGCCGCAGGGCCTTGCCCGCCGCGACCAGCACCGCCTCGTGGCCCGCGCCGGAGATCTGGAAGAAGATCTTGTTCTGCCGCTTGAGCTGGATCTCCTTGTCGTCGATCCGGCGTGACAGCAGCATGAGGCGGAGCATCTCCAGCAGGTCCGCCTTCTCGAGCCGCGCGGCCGGGCCGCGGCTGGGGGTCTTGGATCTGGTTCCGGTCTTGGCGGGCATCGGCAAAAAATAGCCTACTTGGTCGGGGAGGCCAGCAGGTCCCCGAGATGCCGAAAGCGCTCACGGGCGGCCGCGAGCAGCGGATCATGGCGGAGCCGCAGCTCGTCGCGGGCGTCGGGCCCCCAGCGGACTCTGAGCTGGATGAAGTTCAGCACGGTCGAGAACGTCTGAAGCTCCTCGTAGTTCGATCGCGCCTGCGCCCGGGCCGGTATCGGCAGGACGCCCACGAGGGCCGCGGTGAGGATCGTCCACGGGAGTCGAATCACGGGGCCTCCGGCCGGCGGTGCACTGGTCCGGCGGAAACCGCTTCCCACGCTCCGCGGCGCGCTGGAGATCAGCGCAGCCGAGTGAGCTTCCGCAGGACTTCAAGCTTCTCCAGGGCCGACGACGATGACGGCGCCTCGGCGATCGCGTACAGCCCGTCCCGCACGTCGAGCAGCACCTCCAGCAGCAGCTGCTCGCGCTGGAACGACGCGTCCAGCTCCAGCATGCGCGCCTGATCGTTCGCCGCTTTCGCCCGGTCGTACGCCTCGCGGTAGATGCGCTCGAGGTTTTCGAGAATCCGGTCACGGGGACGCGGGGTCATCGGGTAGCTCCCGCCGGTGCGGTGTCGAAGGGCAGGATCAGCAGTCCGCTGGGGACCTTCGGATGGAAGTACGTGGATTTGGGCGGCATGACCTCGCCGGCGTCGGCCGCCGCGAGCACGCGTTCGGCGGCGGTTGGCCGGACCAGCACCCCCGCGACGGCCTCCCCCGCCGCCACCGCGGTGAACAGCTCGCCGGCCACGGCGGTGTACGTCAGGCGGGCATCCTTGCCCGCGGCCCGGACGAGCGGCTGCACCACGTGCTCCTCGATGACCCCGATTTCCAGGGCCCCGGCGTGCGCGTCGCGGGCGGTCACCAGCAATGATGCCTTGGGATAGGCGCGGGCAAAG
>DAINBS010000118.1:0-2429 GCA_036732805.1 Gemmatimonadales bacterium
CCATGAACTGCACGGCGCACGTTCGGCCCGGCGGCGTGGACATCTGGGCCCCGACCCAGTTCCAGACGGGCGCGCATCAGGTGGGGGCGGCCATCGGCGGCGTGGCGCCGGAGCAGGTGAAGGTGCACACCACGTACCTGGGCGGCGGGTTCGGGCGCCGGTTCGAGCTGGATTTCATCATCGAGGCACTGGAAACGTCCAAGGCGGTGGGAGCGCCGGTGAAGGTCGTCTGGTCGCGCGAGGACGACACCCGGCACGAGTACTACCGTCCCGCCTCCTACCACCGCATGCGCGCCGCGCTCGACGCGGGCAACCGGCCGGCGGCCTGGACGCATCGGGTCGTGGCGCCATCCATCATGTCGCGCGTCTTCCCGGACACGGTGCAGAACGGTCTCGACGGCGAGGCCGTGGAAGGCGCCGTCGAAATGCCGTACGCGGTGCCGAACGTCCACGTGGACTACGTGCTGACCGACACGGGCATCCCGGTGGGCTTCTGGCGCTCGGTCAACCATTCGTTCACCGCGTTCACGGTCGAGAGCTTCATCGACGAGCTGGCCCACGCCGCAAGTCAGGATCCCTACGAATACCGGCGGGCACTGCTGGCGAACGCGCCGCGATACCTCCGGGTGCTCGAGCTGGCGGCGACGCGGGCCGGCTGGGGGTCGGCGCTGCCCGACGGCGTGTTCCGCGGCATCGCCGTGCACAAGTCGTTCGAGTCGTACGTCGCCCAGGTGGCCGAGGTCTCCGTGGGCACCGATGGCGCGGTGCGGGTCCACCGCGTGGTGTGCGCGGTGGACTGCGGGCCGGTGGTGAACCCGGACACCGTCGAGGCGCAGATGCAGGGCGGGATCGTGTACGGCCTCACCGCGGCGCTCCACGGCGAGATCACGATCGACCGCGGGCGCGTGGTGCAGGGCAACTTCCACGACTATCCCATGCTGCTCATGGCCGGGATGCCCAAGGTCGAGGTCCACATCGTCCCGAGCACCGACTCACAGGGCGGGGTGGGCGAGCCGGGGACACCGCCGATTGCGCCGGCGGTGTGCAACGCGATCTTCGCGGCCACGGGCAAGCGGATCCGCAAACTGCCGATCGGCAAGGTGGTCTGAGGGCCTCACCCCCGGTCCCCCTCTCCGCACACGCGGAAAGGGGACAGGGGTGAGGTTCGCCTACCAGCGCAGCCTGACGTGAAGCCTGCTCCCGGCAGGCACCAGCGTATCCTCTGCGGTGGTCAGCGTCACCCGCCGGCCATCCTGCGCCGCCGTGCTCGCGACCGATGCGTCGTCGAGGGTGACCGACGCTTCCTCGAGCATGGCACCCGCGGGGAGCTCGAGCGACAGGGAGCGAAGCCGCAGCCGGCCATAGCCGATCGCCAGCTCGTTCGTCTGCGTGCGACCCTTCCGCCGCTGAACCAGGCTCCCCCATCCCTCCGCCGCGGTGAACGCACAGCGGAAGTCGTGGGGCGCCATGCGCGGGGCGAACCCGATCCTCCCCTGCGGTCCGTGGTACTCGAATCCGCCCAATGCCAGGAGCACGCCCCAGCTCGCCAGCGCGCGGGCGTAGTGATCGCCGCACTCGATCTCGTTCCAGGGATTGTGCTTGGACGGGTGATAGCGCTCGTGGACGCCGCGGCACACCGCCAGCGCCTCGGGGACCATTCCCTCCCAGGCCATGTGCCCGGCCACCTGGTACTCGATGCCGGTCCAGATCTCGTCGCGGTAGCGCGTGGAGTTGGGCCCCAGATGCTTGCCCCTGGGCCACGTGCACGTGAACAGCCCCGCCTCACCGGGAAACGCGAACCACCGCTCGGGCTCGTGCGCCTTGTTCTGCGGCCCGACGTCCGGTGCCCAGTTGTACTTCCAGATGGACCGGAGCGCCGAGGCGACCGTGCTGTCGGGATACAGGTAGCCCAGGCCCACCTGGTGCGCCCATCCCTGCCCGAACAGCTGGTCGGCGAGACAGCCATTGGCGTACTGCCACTCGGGGTGCTGCTCGAGGTCGACGTCTTGGATGAAGTACTCGCCGTTGAACAGCGTCTCGACGGAGCGCCTGCGCCCGGCCTCGAACACCCGGCCGCATTCCACGGCGAACGCGTCGTCGCCGACCTCGGTCGCCATCTCCTGCGCCGCGCGCAGCGCACCGAGATACAGCGACCCCACCATCGTGTTGGCCCCGTAGTAGTTCTCGTCGTAGGTCTGGTGCTGGTGTCCCTCGATGAGACCGTCCGCGTTGGCGTCCTGCTCGATCAAGAACCGCGTCGCCTTGCGGATGTTGGGCCAGTTGCGCCGGAGGAACCCGTCGTTTGGCGAGGTCTGGTGCTCGCGGTACGCCTTGAGCACGTAACCGCCCTGCGAATCGCCCGCCCAGAGCGTCCACCCCTCGCCGCGGAACCCGATGGCCCCGGTCCCGGGATCGAACCCGACCCCCGG
>DAINBS010000118.1:2439-8853 GCA_036732805.1 Gemmatimonadales bacterium
AGTCCTGCATCTCCCGCGCGGACCGCTCGAGATCGGGGAACAGCCGCGCGAGACCGTGCGCGTAGTTCCACACGTGCCCGCACGTCCCGTGGCAGCAGCCCGCGCCCTCCCAGGCCCAGAAGCGCCCGTTCTTCCACCACTGACACGTCGTGGTGGCGAGGTTCGCCACGGTCGAATGCAGCCGGTCCAGCAGCCAGTACGGCAGGGTGGAGTCGTAGTACGTCCGGTGCCAGAGGCGGGTCTGCTCCGTCAGCCGGTCCAGGTTCCCTGCCACGTACGACGCCACCGCACCGGCGCCGTCGAACCGCTCGGCGTACCGGTTCCCAACCAGCTTCTCTTCGCGGTACATGTTGGGCATCCACCACGTCACCACGAAGACGACCGCACCTTCTTCGCCGGGTCCCAGCGTGAGCGTGCGCCCGACGGCGCCGCGGAGAGGCTGTCCCACCGGCTTGGCGGGCGTGTCGTCGGCACCGCCAAACAGCGCCGCGGGCATGGCACCCGCCGGAATGGACGGGCGGCAGAAGCCCTCACCCGTTACCGCGAGACACATGCTGCCGAAGTCGGGCCACCGCTCGAGCGGCCCCGGGTCCCGCACCATCGGACTGTCCCGGAACTCGATCCGGTCAACGTTGACGTGGCCCCATCCGCCAGACTCGGCGTCCATGATCTCGATGCGCGCCTGCCGGCCCAGCAGGTCCGCCACCTCCCAGTTGGCGGGCTCGAGCCGCTCGCGGTTCCGCCCCGCCGCCGTGCGGACCACGGCTCCGTCCACGATCAGGTTGACGCCGGTACGACCCTCATGGCCGCCACCGCCGATCAGGAACCCGATGTACGGTCGCTCGACCGTGAACGCGGGTGACCGGAGCGTTCCGCGGGGCGCATCCCCGCCCAGGAACGTGTTGACCAGACCACTCCCCTCGAACCCGCCCACGGGGCTCTGGTCCGGCAGCGTGCCCCGAGCGGGCGCGCGGCCAAAGGCCTCGCCCTCCACGGTCCAGTCGCCGTAGGTCCCGCCCTCGAAGTCGGCGAACACCACGGGCGGCCGTTCCGGCCTCTGGGAGTGTGGCGTCTGTTCGATGGTGGCAGCGACACCGGTGAGCGCGTCCGACCGCAGCGCCGTGTTGCGTCGCAACAGGCGACTCGCGTATGCCGAACCGTTGTGGCGCGCCACCGCGTTCTCGAGCCACCCCGCAATTGTCACCTCCGCGGGAGCGCCGGACATGTTCTTCACGGCGTACCGCATCACGGTGGCGGGGAGTGCCGAGTCGTCTGTGTCGAGCGGCACGAACGGGGAAAAGGCCTCGAGGCGGACCTCGACGGGAACGGACGCGTCGGCGTACTCCACGCGCCCGATGGGATACTCGCCGCAGAACCGCACCGCCGGGAACCCGCGGCGGTCCAGCGTCCGGTCCAGCGTGCGGTCACCGGCGCGCACCCTCACCGCGAACCCCTGATCGAGCGGCGCTACCGGGGCGACCTTCCCGCCGGCCACGGTCTCTTCGGCCGCGCGGCCCACCTGGTAGTTCACGGCGCCGTAGCCCGTGTTTCCGTTCTGGTTGAAGATGTCCCAGCAGGTGAGCCGTCCGTCGCCGGTGAGGTACACTTGTCCCGCGCAGATGCCGCCCACCGGCATACCGATGGTGGCGAGGTCGTCCCCCGCGTACCAGGTGGATTCCCCGCGGGCAAAGAGCGCCTCGACCCACTCGGGCGCCAGCTTCTTGTCGGCCGGCACGAAGTGGTCGGTGGCTTCCTGCGGCCGGAACGGCCCGGCGACCGCGGGCAGACGGGCCGGCCCCATCGCGATCGACGCGCCGCCCACGCCCGCCAGCACCACGAACTCGCGCCGGTCCATCACGGCCTTGCCGCCGGACGTGGATGCAGCAGCGTCTTCAGGGGCGCAGCGGCCGCCGCACCCGCAGTCGTTGTCGGACATCGTGTCTCCTTCTCCCGCTCTCACCGCCCGCCGCCCGCCCGCAGGATCCTCACGCGGAAGCCCATCTGGTCGGAGAGCGCCACCATCTCCTCGAAGATGTCGCCGTAGGCCACCGCCACGTGGTTCGACATGTAGTGCGCCATCAGCGTGTCGCGGCTGATGCCCAGGTCCGCGGCCATGAAGGGCCACTGGCGGGTGGTGCCTTCCCACCACGCGTCGCGCTTCTCGGGCGGGAGCTGTACGACCACCCCGCGCCCGACATCCATCCAGAGCACCTGGTCCTTGATGTAGCAGCGGGCCCACGTGATCTCGCCGGGGAGGCTCTCCCCAGTGAACGTGCCGCCCGGCACGGGGAAGTAGGCCGCGGGCTGGCGGTAGCTGTGGACCCCCTCGAGCGTGTCGGGGTCGAGGCTGAACGGGTACGCGCTGCACGAGCCCGAGTTGAGCAGCACCCACACGAACCGCCCGTCGTGCTCGCCGCCCCAGCGCACGTCGTGGAACATCACCGCCTGGTGCAGTCCCTTGGCCTTGAGCAGCCGCTTCATCATCTCCATCGGGACCGCGTTGCCCTGATCGGCCTCGGTGGCGCAGGCGATCGTGTCCCCGTTCGACTCAGGCCGGCACACGGAGTTGAACAGCCCCTCGGCAAAGTCCGACGGCGGGCGGAGCGGGAGCAGGCCCAGCTGGTACTGCCATCCCAGACAGTCGGCGCGGTACTCGTTCACCAGGTCGAGCACCGCCAGGTAGTCCCGCAACTGCTCGCCAGTGGAACCCGCGGTGAAGTCCGTGGCGCCCGCTTCGCCCCAGTGGAACGCGACGCCCTTGGCCTTCACGAACGCCAGCGCGGCGTCGATCCGCGCGTCGGTGATGGCGCGCCCGCGATGGATGATCCACGCCTGGTCCACCTTGTGTTCGGTGAACCCGTGCCGGTTGAGCAGGCGGGGCCCGAAATAGCCGTTGATCATCCCCATGGAGGTGTCGCCCAGCATCAGGATCAGCGCGCGGCGGTCATGGAACTGCAGCGCCACCTTGGAGGCCAGTGCTTCGGCCTTGCGGGAAACGGGAGTGTCGTACGCGATGTCCTGCTCCCCGTACGCGATTGCGCCCGTCTCGCACCACTCCTCGAGCCGGGCCATGAAGGTCGCGTCGCCGGTCCAGTCGGCCGCGTCGGTCCACACGCGCGAGAACTTCCGGCCGAGGCTCTCGAGGCAGGCTCCCGTGTTCAGCAGACCGACCAGGCCCGGCCATTGGCCGGAGAAGTTGCTGGCGAGCAGCAGCGGGTTGTCCTTGCCGACTACGCCCTCGGTGGTGTGGGGTCCGTAGAACCAGTGGACGCAGATGCCGATCATCGGATCATGGATGGGGCCCAGCTTTTCGATGGCCTCGTGCGGCTTCGTGAGGAAACCCTCCACGCGGTACGACTCGCGCCCGAGTTTCTTCAGTGCCGCCTCCATCTGCCGCGTGGCTTCGCTGATGCTCGGCAGGGCCAGCTGGTTGGGCATGTCGCGGCCGTCACCGGGCCAGAACAGAGCGATTCGCTGTTTCACGGTCGCATCCCCTTCCTCGCGCGTGAGCTTCAGCGCGCCGCGGAGATCAGTCCGGAGGAGCCTCGCCGCCGCTGGCGACGTTCTCCCGCGTGAACAATCGCGTGTCGAGCACGATCTGCCTGGGCACCTGCTCTCCCCGCAGGATGGCGAGCGCCGTCTCGATGGCTTCGGCACCGCCCGTGGGGTAGAGGAACGTCGCGTCGAGAATCCCCTGGGCCACGTACTGCCGCCCCTCCTGGGGCAGGGCATCGATGCCCACGAACAACATGTCGCCCTCCCGGCCCGCGGCACGCGCCGCGAGCCAGGCGCCGTGCGCGCCGGGGTCGTTGTGCGCGTACACCGCGTCGATGGCGGCGTGGGTGGCAAGGGCCGATTCCATCTCGCGCCGGGCGTTGGGCTCGAGCCACTGCATCTCGCCCGTGAACACGATCTCCAGCCCCGGGTTCCCCTCGACGTTCAGCCCCTCGAGGAACCCGCGGTTCCGGTCCTGGCCCGGCGTGGACGTCATGAGTCCCTTGAGCTCGACGATCCTCCCCTTGCCCTTCAGCGCCTCCCGGATCCACGCTCCCGCCGCGCGCCCGATCCGCACGTTGTCGGCCCCGATGAACGTGGTGTACTGGTCGCCCTGCACCGCGCGGTCGAGCACGATCACCGGAATGCCCCGCCGGTACGCCTCGGCCACGGGGTTGGTGAGCGGGGCGGCTTCCTTGGGGCTGATGACGATCAGGTCCACGCCCTGCTCGACGAACTCCTCCACCTGGGCGCGCTGCGTGAGCGAGTTGTTCTGGGCGTCCTTGAAGATCACGCGCAGGTTGGGGTGCCCCGCGGCGGCCGCGCGGACGTCGGCGTCCATCTGCACCCGCCAGGGCTCGCCCAGATTGCACTGGCTCATGCCGATCACCCAGGGATCCTCGGCCGTGCCGGCATGCCCGGCCCGCTCGCCGGACCCGCAGGCGAGCCCCGGCACGAGGACGAGAAAGAGGACGACGGCGGTGCGGCGCGGGATCATCCGGACCTCGACCTGCCGCGCTGGAACAGCACGGCGCAGATGATGATGGCACCCGTGAGCATCAGGCGGGTGGCCTCGGGCGCCGCGTTCAGCGACAGGACCTTCTGGAGGTACCCGATGGTGAGCACACCGATCAGCGTCAATACGACGCTGCCCTTGCCGCCGGCCAGCGTCGTGCCGCCGATCACCACCATCGCGATCGCGTCCAGCTCGTAGCCCATGCCGGTCTCGGGATCGCCGTGCGTTTCCTGTGCCGCCTGGCAGATGCCGGCCACGGCCGACAGCAGACCGGACCAGGCGTAGGCCATGACGAGGGTCCGGTCGATCGGCACGCCCGACAGCCGCGCCGCCTCCTGGTTCCCGCCCACGGCATAGAGGTAGCGCCCCAGCCGCAGGCGCGCGAGGATGATCCAGGTCAGCAGCACGCACACGAGGAACACGATAGTGACGATCGAGAGGTTCCCGCCCAGAACTCTGCTGTCGATTGCCCCGAAGATGTTCGGGAGATCCACGACGCGGGACGTGCCGTCCGGCTCCGCCACGTAGGTGCTGATCTTCTGGCCGCCCGAGATCACCTTGGCGAGCCCACGCGCGAACACCATCATGGCGAGCGTGACGATGAACGGCTGGACGCCCATGCGGGCCACCAGTGTCCCCGACACGGACCCGAGGGCGAGGCCCGCGGCGAGCACCACCGGAACGGCAAGGACGGCGGGCCACGCATGCGGCAGGGTGAGCCAGGCGAAGCCGACGGCCGAGAAGGCGAGGATGCTGCTCACCGAAAGGTCAATGCCGGCCGTGATGATCACGACCGTCATCCCGCAGGCGAGGATCCCGAACGTCGAGACCTGGCGCAGCATGTCGCGGTGCACGCTCCAGCGGAAGAACGCACCGCCGGCATTGAACACGCAGCCGATGAGGGTCATGAACGCGAGCGCCGCCAGCGCCCGCGCCACCGGCGACGTCCACCATGCCCGGAGTGACGCCCGCGTCGTCATGCGGTCTTCTCCGTCGCGGCCTGCCCCATCGCGGCCGCGAGGATCCGCTCCTTCGACGCTTCCGCCCCGGTGAACTCCGCCGCGATCCGGCCGCGATGCAGCACGAGGATGCGGTCGCTCAAGCTCAGCAGCTCCTCCATCTCCGACGTGATCAGCAGGATCGCGATGCCGCGGCCCGTCCACTCGCGCATCAGCTCGTAGATGTCGGCCTTGGCCCCGACGTCAACGCCGCGTGTGGGCTCGTCGAGCAGGAGGACGCGCGGGTCCGGCAGGAGACAGCGCGCCAGGTACACCTTCTGCTGGTTGCCGCCTGAAAGCGTCCGGACCGGTGTCGAGAGCGACGACAGCCTCAGCCGGAATCCGCCGGTGAGGCGGTGCACCGCATTGCGCTCGGCGCGGCGGCGCACCCAGCCCGCGAGGGAGAGTCGTGGCAGGCTCGCGAGGCTCACGTTCTCGGTCACGGTGAGGTCGGGCGCCAACCCCGTGGCCTTGCGGTCGTTGGTGAGGAGCATGACGCCGCGGCGCACCGCTTCGCGCGGATCGCGCACGGCGAACCGTTCCCCGTAGAGCCGGGCCGTCACGGTGACGCGGTGCCCCAGGGCGCCGAACAGCGCGTGCAGTACCTCGGTGGCGCCCGAGCCCTGGAGCCCGGCTAGGCCCACGACTTCCCCGCGCCGCAGGGTGAACGACACGCCGTCCACCAGCAGCCGTTGTCGGAGCTCCGGGTCCGTCACCCGCAATCCTTCCACCTCCAGCGCAGCCACGTCGGACCGCTCGCGCGGCCGAGGCGCCTGCCGCACCATCTCACGGCCCACCATCCACTGCACCAGCCGGTCCGCCGGGAGGTCGTCGCGCGCGGCGGTGCCCACGACATGGCCGTCGCGCAGCACCGTGATGCGGTCCGCGAGCCGGTAGATCTCCTCC
>DAINBS010000119.1:0-8741 GCA_036732805.1 Gemmatimonadales bacterium
CGGTGATCGCCGGGGCAGCCACAAGGAGACCGAGGGGCGGCGGGCCCACGTCCGCGCCGGCCGGCGCCGCGTAGTGCGACCCGCCTTCGACGTCGGCCACCTTGACGAGTCCGAGCTCCCGGATGTCGCGGGACAGCGTCGCCTGCGTGACGTCCGTCCCCTCGGCCACCAGCAGCGCGCGCAGCTGCTCCTGCGAGCCCACGTGGTGACGTCGCACGAGCGCGAGAATGGCCGCATGCCGCTGAGCCTTCATTGGGCCCCGCCTTTCGTTGCCGGGGTGGCCGGTCCGTGTTAGTCTAGCGGATGATGGCGACGTCGTGGACCCCCCCGATTGCGCTGTGCCTTGCCGCGGGCCTCGCGGCCTGCGGAGACACACCCACCGGCCCGGCCGAAGTCACCCTGCCGGTGCGGTCGGTGCTGATGCACTTCGCGAACTCGGGAGAGAACCAGGTCTGGAACACCGACCGGACGTCGGCCGGCGCACTGTCGTCGGGTTCCGCCGGCCTGGTGCCGATCGGCACCCATCCCAGCGAACGGATCGTCGCCCTGCTCGACGGCTCGGTCATCGTGCTCGCATCGCTCGACCGGCCGGGGGAGCTGGACACGATCATCGCTCCGGCGCCGTCCTCCCACACGCTGGCGAGCTTCTCGGACGCCGGCGACCTGGTCGCGATCGCGGCCTACGCGCCCGTTCCCGCCCTGCTGGTATACGACCGGGCCAACCGTCGGATGGACACCCTGTCGCTCGGCGGCGCGGCGCCGGTGCTCCCGCCCGTGTTCGCGCCCGACGGCGAGCGGCTGGTGCTGTTCTCGCTGAATGACCTGTCCATGTTCGCGACCATCGTGCCGCGAACCGGGGCCGTCAGCGCCACGACGGTCCGCCTCCAGTTCTCGCGGGTGGTGAACCGGCCGGTGTTCGGCTGGCCGCGCTGGATCGGCACGGGAATCCGCATGGCCTTCGTGCGCCTGGCCGGGGACGGGCCGGACACGCTCCTGGTGGGGACCGTGTTCCCGGACGAGCCCGACCTGCCGATGGAAGAGGCGTATCGGACGCTGCTCACGCCGGCGGATGACCCGGCCGTGGCGCTCGATTTTGGCTCCCCGTCCAGCTACGCGCTGACCGCGGACGGGACCGGGATCGTGTTGGGGCTCGTTCCGGTGGGGGGCACCAGCCAGCATGCCGTCTACTACGCCGGCGCGGGAGTCGATCGCCCGCTGCCGATCGTGGACCGCGCTGGTCAGTTCCCGGTATTCCCGCTGTTCATCCGGGAGTAGGCGGGCGGCGCAGCGCGGTGGGTGATCCCCGACTGGAACGGGGGATGGACGGGGCAGTACTCCTCGGGCTGGGTCCCCGGCAGGAACCACTCGAAATCCCGGACCTGCGGCGGGCAGAAGGGCGTGAAGCGGTACCCCGTCGTGTTGTCGATCTCCCGCGCGATCAGTCCCTCTGGACGCCGCCAATCCGCCGGCGGCGATCGCCGCTCGTAGATCTCGGACATGTAGGCCGCCCACGCCGGGGCCGCAAGCACGCCGCCCGCCGCCCGGGCCTTGATCTTCTGCGGCTGATCGAGCCCGATCCACAGTCCCGTCACGAGCTCGGGCGTGAACCCGATGAACCAGACGTCGGTGCCGTCGTTGGTGGTGCCGGTCTTCCCGCCCGCGGGCAGTCGGAAGCCGCCGTCCCGGCGGACCGCCGTGTAGGCGGTCCCGCGGTTCACCACGTCCGTGAGCGCGTTGGTGAGCAGCCATGCCGGCTCGCGGTCCATGACCCGATCCAGGCGGACCTGCGGCTCCCAGACGATCTCGCCGTTCCCGTCCTCCACCCGGAGGATGCCCACCGGAACGGCGCGCGTGCCCAGCGTGGCGAAGGCGGTGTAGGCCGAGACCATTTCGAGCGGGATCACCGACGCCGACCCGATGAACATCGATTCGTATGGCGGGACGGGCGTCGAGATCCCGAAGCGGAGCGCCTCCCCGCGCACCGCCTGGACGCCCAGCTCCATGCCCAGCCGCACCGCCACGAGGTTGCGCGAGAGCATGAGCCCGCGGCGCAGGGTCATGGGACCGCGGAAGTCCCCCTCGTAGTTCTGGGGCTCCCACGGCATGGTGTCGCCCGGCTGCATGAGGCTCACCGGCGCGTCGTCCACGATGTGGCTGAGCGGGATGCCCGCGCGGAGCGCGGCGGCGAACACGAACGGCTTGAACGTCGAGCCGGCCTGGCGGCGTGCCTGCACCGCCCGATTGAACTTGGAGTCCTGGAAATCGCGTCCCCCCACCATGGCGCGCACGTAGCCCGTCGCGGCTTCCAGCGTGATGAGGGCGCCCTGCAGGTAGGGTGTGGTTGGGTGATCGCCCGGCGGTTCGTCGGCGTCGAGATACGCCTGATACGTGGGGTGCTTGTAGGGGCCGTACGCATCGTTCTCGATGGCGCGGAGCTGGCCTTCGAGCGCACGCTCGGCCACCCGCTGCATGTCCAGGTCGAGCGTGGTGTAGACCCGGTAGCCGCGCTCGAACGTGGCCGGCCCGAAGCGGGCGTACACCTGCTGCCGCACCCACTCCACGAAGTAGGGTGCCACCTCGCCCCAGTCCTGCCGCGAGCTCAGGGCGATGGGGTACGCCTTCCAGCGCTCCGCGTCCTCGGCGGTCAGGTAGCCCGTGTTCCGCATCAGATTGAGCACGACGTTGCGGCGCCGCAGCGCGCGGTCGGGATGGCGCCGCGGATCGTAGTAGTTCGGGAACCGGGCCATCGCCGCGAGCAGCGCTGCTTCTGCGACGTTCAGCTCCGCCGCCGGCTTGCCGAGATACGCCTGGGCCGCCGCCTCGACGCCGTACGAGCTGCCGCCCAGGAAGATCTGGTTGAGGTACAGCTCGAGCAGCTTGGTCTTGGGGTACGTGCGCTCGAGCTCGAGCGCCACGCGGATCTCGCGCACCTTGCGCACGGGCGTCTTGGCGCTCGGCAGCTTCTCGCTGAACACGTTGCGGGCCAGCTGCATCGTGAGGGTCGAGAACCCTTCGGCGAACCGGCGCTCGAGCAGGTTGCGCCAGACCGCGCCCGCGATCCGCCGGTAGTCGATCCCGTGATGCTCGAAGAACCGGCGGTCTTCCACGGCGATGAACGCCGCCGGCAGGGCCGCGGGCAGCTCCTCGAGCCGCACGACCGTGCGCTGCTCGAGTCCCAGGCTGGTGAGCAGGCGGCCGTCGGCCGCGTAGATCTTGAGCGCCTCCGTGGGCCGGTAGGCATCGAGCGCCCCGATCGAGGGGCAGTTGCCCCCTGCGCAGGCCCGCGTCCACGAGCCCCACGCGAGTCCCCCGCCCAACCCCAGCGTCCCGACGCCGCCCAGCAGGAGGGCGGGCCACGCGGTGGGGTGGCGGCGCAGGCGCCGCCACCAGGTAACCACCCGGGCGGCGATGCGAGCGGCGACGGCCGATACCGACATTCTCGTAAACGTAGCGGCACCCGCAGAGGGTGCCAACACGGTGCTTTACGGAAGAGCGAAGCCGCGCTAGGGTTCAGCGACCGATGCCACCCACCACCACGCCTTCGCTGCTCGACGATCTGACCGCGCGGGGACTGCTCCAGGAGCACACCCCGGGCCTCACTGCGCGCCTCGCGCGCGGCCCGATCACGGGATACGCCGGGTTCGACCCCACGGCCCCGAGCCTCCAGATCGGCAACCTGGTGCCGGTGATGCTCCTGGCACACCTCCAGCGCGCCGGCGGGAAGCCCATCGTCGTGCTGGGCGGAGGCACCGGCCTCATCGGCGACCCCTCCGGACGGAGCAGCGAACGGCCCCTGCTCGACGCGGACCAGGTGGCCGCCAACACGGAAACGCAGCGCGCGCAGCTCGGCCGGTTCCTCCACTTCGGCAACGGGCCAACCGACGCCGTCATCGTGAACAACGCCGACTGGCTCGGCCGGCTCGCGCTGGTCGACTTCCTGCGGGACACCGGCAAGCACTTCACCGTCGGGTACATGCTGCAGAAGGAGTCGGTGCGGACCCGGCTGGAGTCGGGGATTTCGTTCACCGAGTTCAGCTACATGCTGCTCCAGGCGTTTGATTTCCTCGAGCTGCACCGGCGGCACCACTGCGAGCTGCAGCTGGGGGGCAGCGACCAGTGGGGCAACATCACCGCCGGCATCGAGTTGATCCGCCGCGCCGAGGGAGCGGAGGCGCACGGGCTGGTGGCGCCGATGGTGACGACCGCCACGGGCGCCAAGTTCGGCAAGTCCGAGGGGAACGCCGTGTGGCTCGACTCGCGGCTCACCTCACCGTACCAGTTCTTCCAGTACTGGATCAACGTCGACGACCGCGACGTCGGCCGCTATCTCGGGATGTTCACATTCCGACCGCCCGCGGAGATCGCCGCGCTGCTCCATGATTTCGGCGCGGCCGCCTCGGCCCGACAGCCGCATCGGACCCTCGCGCGCGACCTCACGGCGCTCGTGCACGGGTCCGCCGCGGCCGAGAGCGCCGCCGAGGCGAGCCGGATCCTGTTCGGTGACCTCGACCCGCCGCAGGCGCACGCCGGCACCTGGGCCCTGCTCGCGGCCGAGCTGCCGAGCACGACGCTCCCCGCCGGCGTCAGCGCGGGCACGCCGGTGCTGGATCTGGTCGCGGCTTCGACGCTGGTCAAGTCGCGCGGCGACGCGCGGCGGCAGCTCTCCCAGGGCGGGATCACCGTCAACGGCCACCGGGTGACGGAGGCGGATTCGACGGGCGCGCCGCTTGCCGGCGGCTATTACCTCGTGCAGCGCGGCAAGAAGGCGAGCTTCCTCTTCACACCCACCGCGGGCTGATCAGCCCGCGGCCCGGATGCGGTCCGCCATCCGGTCGAGCACGGAGCGGGAGCATTCCTGCGGGTGGCCGCCCGGCGGCCTGGGCCCGAAGGTGTCACCCGCGAACCGCGGGAGCACGTGCAGGTGCAGGTGGAACACGGTCTGGCCGGCCGCGCGGCCCGCGGCGGTCCAGATGTTGAACCCGTCCGCTCCGGTGACCGCGACGATCGCCGGCGCCAGGCACGTCCCGACGGCAAACAGATGGCCGGCCAGGTCCGCGGGGCATTCGCGCAGATCGACATAGTGGGTGCGGGGAACGACCAGCGTGTGCCCGTCGTGCACCGGGTGGAGATCGAGGAACGCCACCACCCGCTCGTCCTCGAACACGACGCTGCGGGGGATCTCCCCCGCCACCACGCGACAGAACAGGCAGTCACCGCTCACCGGGCCTCCAGCAGCTCCACCACGCGCGCCACTTCGTCGGCCGTGTTGTAGGCATGCGGCGAAAGGCGGATGCTGCCCTCGCGCAGGGCCGCCGAGATCCCCGCCGCCCGCAGCCGGGCGTACGCCGCCTCGATCCCGGATGTCCGCACGCACCAGATTCCAGAGTCGTGCCGGGGATCCGTGGGCGAGACGAGGGTGAGACCGCCGCGCGCCGTGGCCGCCTCCAGCACCTGTCGCAGCGACCGCTGGTGTGCCGCCACGCGCTCCACCCCGATCTCACGGAGAAGCGCAAGGCTCGCGGTCATCCCGGCCAGATCCTGGTACGGCAGCGTCACCATCTCGAAGCGGCGGGCATCGAGGTGGAACGTGGCGTCGTAGTCGGTCAGGCGGCTGAAGTCGTCGGTGCCGCGGAAGGCCATCCACCCGGCGAACGCCGGCTGGAGCTCCTCCACCAGATCGCGGCGGACGTACAGGAAGCCCGCGCCCCAGGGACCCAGCAGCCATTTCTGGGCCCCGCATGCCAGGAGGTCGATGGCGACCTCGTCCACTCGCAGGGGGCACTGCCCGAGCCCCTGGATCGCGTCCACCACCAGGAAGGTGCCGCTGGCGCGGCATGCGCGCCCCAGGCGGTCCAGGTCCGCCCGGTAGCCGCTCGCGAACTGCACGAAGGACATGGCGAGGGCGCGCACGCCGGGGTCCTGCACCCGCTCGAGCAGGCGTTCCTCGTCCGGCCACCCCTGTGGCGTTCGCGGCACGAGCTCGACCCGCACGCCGTGCCGCCGCCTCATGAGCCAGGGATACACATTCGCCGGGAACTCGCCCTCCGACACCAGCACCGTGTCGCCCGCGCGGAGCGGCAGGACCGCGGCGGCCGCGTTCAGTCCGTAGCTCGTGTTGGGCGCCAGCGCCACTTCCTCCACCCGGGCGCCGATGAAACCGGCCACGGCCGCGCGGGCGGCCGGCAGGATACCCATCAGAGAGGCGTCGTCGAAGGTGCCGGGATCCCGTCGCCCGGCCTCCACCGCGTCGATGGCCCGCTGCGTCCGCGCCGGAATCGGTCCGATGGACGCGTTGTTGAAGTAGATCCGGTCCCGCGTCCACGGGAACTCGCGCTCGCGCAGTTCGGGCACCGACCATGGCGACATGAGCGCAAAGGTATCACGCTGGCGGGAGTCGCGTCGCCTTGTCAGCTTCCAGCCAGGAGGTATCCGGCCCGATGCACACTCGGCGTTTTTCGCTCGTGCTTGGCGGGGGTGGCACCCGTGGCCTCGCGCACATCGGCGTCTTCCAGGCCCTGGAGGAGCGCGACCTCATCCCGGAGGAGGTGATCGGGTCGAGCGTCGGTGCGCTCGTGGGCGCCGCGTGGTGCTCGGGCCTTCCGTCCCACGAGCTGCGGCAGATCGCCGAGCATCTGCGCCGCGACGATCTCTTCCGCATCGCGCACTCGGACATGGCGCTCCGGCGGCTCCGGGCGCCGGCCATCTACCGGCCGGAGCCGCTCGCCGACCTGATCCGCGGGGTGCTGGGGGACGTGACCTTCACCGAACTCCCGCGGCCGCTGCTGGTGAACACGGTGGACATCAACTCCGGCACGCAGGTGTTCTGGGGCGCCACCGGGCTCAAGGACGTCTGCGTCGCCGACGCCGTGATGGCCTCGTGCACGCTGCCCGGCTTCCTCCCCCCGCACCGCATCGGCCGGGGCTACTACGTGGACGGTGCCGCCGCCGCGAACCTGCCGGTCCACGCCGCCGCACGCCCCGACCGCGACCTCGTGATCGCCGTGGACGTGAGCGCCCGGGGGCGCCCCCGCTACGGGGTGCACCGCCTCGGCTTCCCGGCGGCGTATGCCCGGGCGAGCGAGCTGGGAATCTGGCGGATGGACGAGGTGGCGCTCCGCAGCTGGCACCGCCCTCCCCTGCTCCTCGTCCGGCCGCGCGTCTGGCACGCGGAGCTGCTTTCGTTCCGACACAACACCGAGCTGGCCGACGCTGGGCACCGCGCGATGCACGCCACCCTCGACGCTCCCCACCTCATCCCGCCCCTGAACGGCGTGGGCGTCTATCCGCGCCGGCGCGTGCGAGTGGAGATCCTGCGGGATCGTTGCGTGGGGTGCGGCGCGTGTGTGCTCTCAGGACCGGCGGGACAGTTCCGGCTGGACGAGGCGGGCAAGGCCGTTCCCGTCGATCCCACGCCCGTCTGGTCACCGGTCGACAGCTACTGCGTGGGCCTCTGCCCGACGTCAGCGATCGCCGTCCTCGACCTCGAGCCCCTGCTCGATCCGCCGCGCGCCTGACACCCGCGGCGACGCAGGGACGTCAGCGAGGGCCTGGAGCGCGACCATCCGATGATAGCGTCCGCCCGCGGCCAGGAGCGCCGCGGGGGGGCCTTCCTCCACGATCCGCCCGCCGTCGAGGACGATGACCCGGTCCGCACGCGCCACCGTGGCCAGGCGATGAGCGATCACCAGCACCGTGCGCCCCTTCATGAGACGGGCGACCGCCTCCTGGACCTCCCGCTCGGCCTCGGCATCCAGCTGCGCGGTGGCTTCGTCCAGAATCAGGAGCGGGGGATCGCGCAGCAGCGCGCGCGCGATGGCCAGCCGCTGGCGTTCGCCGCCGGAGAGCCGCACGCCCCGTTCACCGATGACCGTGTCGTAGCCTTCGGGGAGCCGGGCAATGAACTCGGCCGCGTTGGCCGCGCGTGCGGCCGCCTCGATCTCCGCGCGCGACGCGTCCGCCCGATCGCCGTAGGCGATGTTGGCGCGGACGGTCTCGTGCAGGAGCACGGTGTCCTGGCTCACGATCCCGAGCGCCGCCCGCATGGCGCCCCGCCGGATCCGCGCGAGCGGCACGCCGTCCACGAACACGCCGCCGCGCGCGGGTTCGACGAAGCGCGGCAGCAGGTCGGCCAGGGTGGACTTCCCGGCCCCGGACGGGCCGACCACGGCCACCACCTCCCCGCGCCCGAGCCGCAACGAGACGTCGCGCAGCACCCAGGTGCCGGGCTCGTACGCCACCCAGACGTTGCGAAACTCGATCGCGGCGCGAAGCCCCGGGAACGGCAGGCTGTCCGGCGGATCGTCCTCCTCGGACGGTCGGTCGAGCACGGCGTACAGGCGATCGGCGGCGGCGCGCGTCTCGGCAAGCAGCGCGGGGTACTGGGCGACCGCTTTCAGGGGCGAGAGCATCCGCAGCGCGACGGCCACGAACGTGACGAACACCTCCGGCCGCAGCCCGGCGCCGCCGCTCGCGCCGGCGAGCAGCAGCAGGATGGCGGATCCCGCCACGGTTTCGGTGACCGGGCTCGCGAGCAGGGCCGCGCGCTCGGCCCGCAGCACCCCCCGGCGCACGGCTTCGGCCGCCGCCGCGAAGCGAGCGGCCTCCTGCGGCTCCGCGGCGGCCGCCTTGACCGCGCGCGCGGCGAGCGCCGTCTCCACCGTGATCGCCCCGAGGGCGCCGCGATGCGCCAGCACCACGCCCCAGCGGGACCGCACCGCCCGCACCAGCGGCCGCAACGCGGC
>DAINBS010000120.1:0-1751 GCA_036732805.1 Gemmatimonadales bacterium
CGTGCGCAGCAGCTCGGCGAGGCTCCCCATCACGAACACGTACGCGCTGCCGCGGCCCGCCTCGGCCGCCGCGGTGAGGCCGGCGAACCACTCCCGGAACAGCCGGGCGCCGTCCGCGTTACCGCGGCCTACGATCGTGTCGTCGGCGGTGGTGGGCATCGTGTCTCCGCTCAGTCGAACAGCAGGTTCTCGACGAACGTCTCGAGCTGGATTTCCAGCGTCTCGAAGCTCGTCATGTTCTCTTCGAACTCGCTCACGAAAAACGGCACGCCGGCCGCTTCGAGGGCGTGGGTGTACGTCACCTGCTCCTCGAGGCCGGGCTCGCACATCTTGGCGGCCGTGACGATGGCCGCCTGGGCGCCCGCCGCCTGGATGCGGTGCAGCAGCATCTCCTCCTTGGGCTTCCGGAGGTCGTGCTGGACCGGGCTGTACGACGACCGCTCGAGATACGCGTGGGCGAGATGGTGCAGCGGGTCGCCGTCCATGGAGACGTCCTCGAGGATCCAACGCAGCCCGATCATGAGGTCGTCGTCCACGACATAGCAGGAGCGCGCGATGGCGCGCAGCAGGTCGAGCGGGGGCTGCTCGCAGAAGCCGCCCTCGAAAACCACCCGCACGCGGTCGTGCCGGCGCAGGTCGCGCGTCCGGAGCAGGGGCAGGGCCCTGCCCAGCAGGCTGTTGTGCTCCTCGCGGGGAATCAGGCCGCCCACCGCCATGAGGGCATAGGCCTCGTCGGCCGCGACCAGCCAGGGAACATCGCGCTTGAGTGCGTACAGCTCGCGGAGCAGTGCCCGGTTCGTGTTGTAGATGGTGAGGGACCGGCGCAGGTCGTCGTCGCTGACCGCGCGGCCCGCGACCGTTTCGACCGTGCGGCGCAGCCGGTCGTACTCGCCCCGCAGATACGCGACCGCGTGGGCGGAGTTTGGATTCTGCGGCAGGTAGAGGATCTGGCACGGGTAGGGGAAGTTCCGGCCCCAGACGGCCGCGAGGTTGCGGGCCGCGTCGCAGATCGGATGCGTGACGAACAGCTCCAGCTCGACCCGCCGCGACAGCACCAACTCGAGCGACGTCTTCACGATGGAGCAGAGGTACGAGCCGAACCGGGAATCGGCCTGCGCAGGCTCGACCGGGCCGCCCCGCACCTTGAATGGCAGCATGCCCGCGCCGTGCACGATCTCTTCGGGGAAGTACACCTGGAAGTGCCCGACCACCTTCCCTCCGGCCTCGCGCCAGCGGCGCACCGTCGGATAGGTGTCGTCCTCCAGCAGCTCGCGGCAGACAGCGATCATGCCGTCGGCGCTCTGTCCCTGCCACTCGGGGAACGTGGTCACGGCGGTCATCGGTGCTCCCAGTCCGGTGCACGCTTGGCCAGGAAGGCCTCGAGGCCCTCGGTGGCGTCGTGGGTGCCCATGAGATCCTCGAGGTACAGGCGCTCGGCTGCCGCGAGGGCCTCGGACACCGGCCGGTCCATGGCGACCCGGAGGGCGCGCTTTGCCGCACGGAGGGCCGCCGCGCTGTGCCGCGCGAACCGTTCCGCGAGCGAGCGCGCCTCCGCCTCGACCTGGTCGTCCGGCACCACGCGCGTCACGAGCCCCGCCGCCTGCGCTGTGGCCGCGTCGAGCGGGTCGCCGCCCAGCACGATGGCGGCCGCGCGCGCCGGACCGCAGAGCCGCGGCAGCAGGGCGCAGGCGGCGGGCGGGAACACGCCGAGCACGATTTCCGGCTGCCCGAAGACCGCGCCGGCACCCGCC
>DAINBS010000120.1:1761-8712 GCA_036732805.1 Gemmatimonadales bacterium
ACCCGCCACGACGGCGTCCGCGGGCTGCACCAGCTCGAAGCCGCCGCCCAGGCAGCGCCCGCGCACCGCGGCCACCACGGGAAGCGGGAAGTCCCAGAGCGCGCGAATCGTTGTCATGAATTCGGGAATGAGGTCGCGGTACGCGGGCGGGAGATGTTCTCCCACGTCTGCGCCGGCGGAGAAGTGTTTGCCCTCCGCGGTGAGCAGCAGCACTCGCAGGGAGTCGTCGCCCGCCAGGTGCGCGACGTGCTCCCGCAACTCGCCCAGCACCGCCCGGGTGAGGATATTCACGGGCGGATTCGCGAACGTCACCGTCGCGATGCCGCCAGCGACGTCCCGCCGCACTCCGTTGGCCATGGGTACTCCCATTCCTCCCGTCCCTCTCGGTGCGCGGCCGAGGCCGCGGCTCGGCACCCACCGCTGAAGCGGACCCGCCGGGTCAGTTCACTGACGGATGCCGAGCCGCGGGTTTACCCGCGCACCTGCGGCACAGCCTCCATCCCGTCCATCCCATCGTTCCCGTCGCTCCCGTCGCTCCCGTCGCCCCCATCGCTCCCGTGTCCGCTACGCCATCAGCTGGCCTCCGTCCACCGGCACCACCGTCCCCGTGATGTGTCGCGCGGCGCCTGAGCACAGGAACGCCACCAGGTTCGCGCAGTCATCCGGCGTTCCGAGGCGCCCCAGCGCCGATTCCTGGATGGCCCGCTCGAGCACCTCGGCCGGCAGGGCGCGCGTCATGTCCGTGTCGATCATGCCCGGTGCGATGGCGTTCGCCGTGACGTCGTAGCGCCCCATCTCGCGCGCCACGGCCCTGGTGAACGCGATCACGCCGCCCTTGGAAGCCGCGTAGTTGGCCTGGCCGGGTTTGCCGCGGAGCCCGTTGATCGAGGCCACGTATACGATCCGGCCGGAGCGCTGGGCTCTGAACAGCGCGGCGGCGGCGCGCGTGTAGGCGAAACAGCCTTTGAGGTTCACGTCGAGCACGTCGTCCCACTGCGCCTCGGTGAGCTTCCAGACCATGCCGTCCGCCGTGATGCCGGCGCAGCAGACGAGGATGTCGAGCCGCCCCAGACGCTCGGCCACGGTGGTCACCGCCCGCTGCGCCGCCGCCACGTCCCGGACGTCCGCGGCGAGAAAGAGCGCCCGGCGTCCGTGCGCGCCGACGTCCCGGATCACGCCATCCGCGTCGGCGCCGGCCTCGAGGTCCACGATCGCCACGTCGCATCCCTCGGCCGCGAGCGTGCGGGCCACCGCCGCGCCGATGCCGCGGCGTCCGCCCGTCACCAGGGCCACCTTGCCGGTCAATCCGAGGTCCATGGCCTCACTCCACCGCGTACTGCGGGGAAATGGCGCGGATCAGCTCGTCGTTCCACGGGTGTCCCTGGGCCAGGAGCTGGCGGAGCCTGATGAAGTCCACCTCGCGCCGGTCCTTCGGTCCCTCGTTGAACGCGCGGAAGCCCGCCATGCCTTCGGTCATCATGTTGAGCGCGAGCCACTCGCGGTTCGTGACGCTCGTGTTGTCCCAGTGCCACTGCTTGTGCTTCCGGATGCTGTTCACGGTCTTCGAGACGCAGTCGGGCATGAGCATGAGGACCTTCGTGCACAGCGCCTCGACCGCTTCATCGAGCTTCGTGAGGTCGGTCGTGGCGGCGGCGAGCACTCCCTTGGCCTCGTCGCGGGCCGCGCCCGTCTTGAAGTCGCCGAAGACGATCGTGCCCCACTCGTCGACCAGTCGGTCCGTGATCACCATCGGGTTCGGGATCCAGCGTCCGTTCACGCGGAGCACGGGCACGACCTGGTTGAGCAGCCCGAGCCACAGCGCCTTGTGCGCGCTCCACATCTCGCACAGCACCCCGCTCTCCATCGCGTGGGCGAACCCGACGTAGAGCGGCAGGAAGTCCGTCGAGCCGCCGTCCGGCGCCGAGCCGTGCCTGGGGCCGGCCTGACCGAAGCGGGCGGTGTCCGCGGCGATCGAGAAGTCGCAGGCCATCCCGATCTCCTGGCCCCCGCCCACCCGCATGCCGTTCACCCGGTTCACCACCGGCTTGTCGCAGCGCAGGATCGCGTCGATCATGTCGTTGAAGAGCCGCATGTACTGCTTGTATTCCTGCGGGTTCCCGGCGTAGTACTCGGCGTACTCCTTCGTATTGCCGCCGGTGCAGAAGGCCTGGTCGCCCACGGCCGTGAGCACGACACAGACGACGCTCCGGTCCATGCTTGCCTGGCGGAGCGCGAGGATGATCTCCTTGGCCGCCTCGGTCGTGTAGCTGTTGAGCTGGGCCGCGTTGTCGAGGACGATCCAGGCGTTGTGCAGCCCCGGCACCGGCGCCCCGGCCCGGTCACGGGCCGGACGCAGCTCGTACCGGATTTCGCCGAACGCGACGTCCGACACCAGCGTGTGGCTCTTCAGCATCGCACTCCTCCACTCGAGCGCGGCCGCGCCGCGCCCGCCGTTACGGTCTGAGAATCGCGCGCCGGGCGATCTGGTGGGCCGCCACGCGGGCCAGCACGCCCGGCCCGTCGCTCAGCGGATGCATCTCGATGAACGGCTTCAGGGCGACCTTGCCGGCGGTCACGAGCGCGAGCGCGGCCGGATACAGCTCCGGCTTGCACCCCCAGGTACCCTGGATGGTGGCGTCAAACGCCATCGCGTTGCTCAAACGCAGCTCGACCTTCGCCAGCGTGAACCCCACTACCATGAGCGTGGCGGCGTGGGTGAGCAGGCCCCACGCGGTCTCCTGCCCGCCGGGATGACCCGAGCACTCGAAGATCTTCCAGCCGTGCTCCGGGCACCGTCGTTCGCGGGCGAAGCTGCGGATCTCCTGGCGCAGCGTCTTGAAGTCCGTCGACTTCGCGTTGATGATGTGGCCCGGACCACAGGCGGCGACCGCCGCCAGCCGCGCATCGTCCACGTCGATCGCGACGACGTGCGCGCCCAGCGCGGCGGCGATCTGGGCCGCGTATGTGCCCACGCCGCCCACCCCGATCACGATGGCGAGGTCGCCCGCGGTGAGCCCGCTGCGGACGACCGCCTGGTAGGGCGTGGTCACCGCGTCCGCCACCACGGACAGCTCGGCCAGAGCGTGCCCGCCGCGGTCCGTCACCACGCAGAGCCCGCGCCCCGGCACGGCGATGCGATCGGCGAAGCCGCCCGGAATGTCGTTGCCGGGCATCACCTGGCTCCGGCACACGTTGCCGCGGCCGGACGCGCACAGGTCGCACGCGCCGCACGGGATCACGGCGGGGACGATCACCTCGCTGCCCACGAGGGCCCGAAAGCCCGGCCCCGCGTCCACCACCGTTCCCGCGATCTCGTGTCCGAGGGTGAGCGGCAGCGGCCGCTTGGTCGGGACGCCGTCCTTCCAGAAGCCAATGTCGGTGTGGCACACGCCGCAGCCGGCCACCTCGACGACCACGTCGTCGGGGCCCGGAACCGGGTCGGGCAGGTCCACCAGGGCGAGCGGCGCATTGGCCGCGACGAGTTGGAGCGCCCTCATGATCCTCCCTTGGGCGCCGAGGCCAGGGCTACCGGCACGTCAGCCCCCCCACCAGGTGCTCCGCGAACTCCCGGCCAAGTTCGTCCGGGTGCAGGGCGCCCTCGGGCCGGTACCAGCGGGCAATCCAGTTGATCGCGCCGAGGATGGCGAAGACCGCCGTCTTGGGGTTGGTGGCGCGGAAGTCGCCGGCCGCGATCCCGTCCTGGATCATTCGCCGGAGCGCCCGCTCGTAGCGGTCCCGGGCCGCGATCACCTCACGTTGCCGCCCGGGCGAGAGCGCCGTCACCTCGAACGCGAGCGGCGAGGCTTCGAGCGTGTCCGTCATCACGCGGACGTGCTCGCGGATCACGTGGGCCAGGCGTTCGGGGGCGGTGTCGAGCGCACGGGCTCCGGCCAGGATCCGGTCCAATTCGGCGAGCGACTCCCGGTGGCATTCGTAGAGAATCGCTTCCTTGTCCGGGAAGTAGTGATACAGCGCGGTCTTCCGGATGCCCAGCTGCTCGGCGATGTCGTCGAGCGTCGTGGCGTGGTACCCCCGGTCCCGGAACGCGCGCAGAGCGGCGTGCAGGATTTCCGTGCGCCGGCGCTGGCGCTTGGCGCTCACGTGGGGAGAGGTGGCAGGGCCGGGCACCGCAGCGCTCCAAGAGGCAAGGATTGAACGACAGTTCAAATTTTGAACATGGAGTACAATCTGTCAAGTCACCTCAGGCGTCGAGCCCCTCCTGCCGGGCGGGCCGCGTGGACTCCCGAGGCCTTCCGGGGTACCTTCCGCCCGCGCAAACCACCGCGCCGCCCCGGGGCCAAGGGTGCCTCGCCGGGTGGCGCGACCTTTTTCCGGGATGGTGACATGAAGTCGTCTGGGTTCGCCGCCGCGGCAGGCTTGGCCCTCGCCGCCTCGGCTTGCGGACAGGGAAAGAGCCCCGCGCTCGCCACGCTCCAGGACAGCGCGAGCTACGCGGTCGGGATGAGCATGGGGCGACAGCTGCAGGAAGTGAAAAACGAGATCGCGGTGGACCAGGTGGTGCAGGGCATCCGCGACATGCTCGAGAGCGACACGACGCGCCTCACCCCGATGGACGCACAGCGGGTGATGCAGACGTACGGGCAGGAGGTGCAGCAGCGCCAGCAGCAGGCCCGTGCCGAGCAGGCCGACAGCAACCTCGCCCGTGGCAAGGCCTACTGTGCCGAGAACGCCAAGCGGGCGGGCGTGCAGACGACGCCCAGCGGCCTGCAGTACGAGGTGCTGACGGCGGCGGACGGCCCCAAGCCCACGGCGCAGGACGTCGTGCGCGTGCACTATGTGGGGACGCTGATCGATGGCAAGGAGTTCGACCGGTCGGACCCGAAGGGCCAGGGCGTGACGTTCACGGTGGGCGAGGTGGTCCCGGGCTGGTCGGAGGCGCTCCAGCTGATGTCGGTGGGCAGCAAGTATCGCTTCGTGCTGCCGCCCGAGATCGCCTATGGCCAGATGGGTTCGGGGCCGGACATCGGTCCCAACGCGACGCTGATTTTCGAGGTCGAGCTGCTCGCCATCGAGTAACGCGGCGGACGCCGTGAGTGTGACGTGCGGGCCGGCACCAGCCGGCCCGCTTCGTTTCCGACTCGTCCGGGGATTGAGCCGAGTGGGTGGACGCCGGACGCCGGCAGCGCGAGGCGCTCGGGCCCGCGTGAGACCCGGCCCGCGCCGGCGATGGTGACGCTGGCACGTGCGGCGGAGCGGGCGAGATGCACGAGGGGCCGTGCGCCTCGCGCTCTGCGCGTCCTGCGTCCGCCCCACTCGGCCAGCCCTGCTGCTAGCTTCCTTCCGTTCGGACACTACCACGATCTGGTGAGGGCAGGGGAGGGGAACATGTGGAGTGACGTGATGGGTCGGGCCGCACGACGGCTCGCCGTGATGGGCTTGATGCTCGCAGGGACCGCGGGAGTTGCCGCCGCGCAGGACGCGGCGCTCGACACGATCCGCGCCGGCCGGTTCGACTTCGGCAAGATGTGGACGTTCGAGAACCCGCCCATGGCGTACTTCTCCCAGGAGTACGGGTTCGCGGCCGACTCCGCCTGGTTCTCCCGCGCGCGGATGGCGGCGCTCCGGATTCCCGGCTGCTCCGCGTCGTTCGTTTCCCCCAACGGCCTCCTGGCCACCAACCACCACTGCGTCCGCGGCCGCGTCGCCGCGGTCTCCCGTCCCGGTGAGGATCTGCTGGACAACGGATTCCTCGCGAAGACGCTGGACGAAGAGCGGCCGATCCAGGGCTACTACGCCGACCAGCTCATCGCGGCGCTCGACGTTTCGGACGAGGTCTTCGCGGCGGTGGACGCCGCCCCCGAGGCGCGGCGGGATACCGTGCGCGCCGAGGTGGTGCGGCAGATCGAGGCGCGCCTGCGCACGCAGTACGCCGATCTCGGCAAGCAGCTCCTGGTCCAGATCGTTCCGCTCTACCAGGGCGGCCGGTACTCGGCGTACGTGTTCCGCCGGTTCACCGACATCCGTCTGGTCGCGGCGGCCGAGCTGCAGATGGGCTTCTTTGGCGGCGACCCGGACAACTTCACCTACCCGCGTCATGACCTGCACTTCGCGTTCCTGCGCGTGTACGCGGACGACGGCAAGCCCTACCGCACCGCCGACTACTTCCGCTGGGGCAGCGCGGGCGTGCAGAAGGGTGACGCGGTGTTCCTGATCGGCAACCCGGGGCCTACGAGCCGCCTGAGCACCATGGCCCAACTCGAATACCAGCGTGACGTGCTCGTGCCGGGCATGGTCGGATTCCTGGACCGGCGACTCCGGGCCATGCGCGCGTTCTACGAGGCCGATCCCACGACGGGCGACGCGATCGACCTGCGGAACCGCATGTTCGGCCTGTCGAACAGCCTCAAGTCCAGCGCGGGCCGGCTGGACGGCCTGCGCACGCCCGCGATCATGGCACGTAAGCGCGACGCCGAACGGCAGCTGCGGGCCGCGATCGCCGCCGACCCCAAGCTCAGCGCCGAGTACGGCCACGTGTTCGACCGGATCGCGGCCCTCCAGGAGCCGCTACGGCGCGGCACCCCGACGGTGACCGCGGCGCAAGGCATGACGAACGCCTCCGCGGCGTCGGGATTCGAGCAGCGGATGCGCGCGGTGGGCGCGCACCTGCTGGACGGCACGCCGGCCGGCGGTGTCCCGGTGGCCGCGAGCCAGCCGCCCGCGCTGGAACAGGCGCTGCTCGCGATCCGGCTGCAGGAATTCCAGCTTCACCTGGGCGCGGAGCATCCGGTGACGCGCGCCGCGCTTGCAGGCCGCACGCCAGAGGACGCCGCAAAGGCGCTGCTCACGGGCTCGGTGCTCGGTGACTCGGCGCGGCTCGCCGCGGCGCTGGCCGCGGGCCTGCCGGCCACGGATCCTGGGGTGGTACTGGCGCGCATGTTCGAGAGCACGTATCGCGAAACGGTGAACGCGACGCGGGCGGCGGCTGACGAG
>DAINBS010000121.1:0-8691 GCA_036732805.1 Gemmatimonadales bacterium
GACTCCACGGCGACGTCGGTGCCGGCGCCGATCGCGATGCCGACGTCGGCCTGCGCCAGCGCCGGCGCGTCGTTCACGCCGTCTCCCACCATGGCCACGCGGAGCCCGCGCGCGCGGAGCTCGCGGATCTTCGCCGCCTTCTGGTCCGGCAGCACCTCGGCGAAGTACTCATCGAGGCCCAACTCGGCGGCCACCCGCCGCGCCACCGGGTCTGCGTCGCCGGTGAGCATCATCACCCGCAGGCCGTCCCGCCGCAGCTGCGCCACGGCCGCGCGGGACTCCTCCCGCACGACATCGGCGAGCGCGATCGCGCCAATGGCCTGCCCGTCGCGCAGCACGTACACCACGGTATAGCCGTCGGCGGCCAGCCGGGCAACCTGGGAATCGTCCACCGCCGTCCCTGCGTCCGCCACGTATCGCGGGCTCACGACCTGGACGCGCGCGTCGTCGATCATGCCCTCTGCGCCGCGGCCCGGGATGGCCCGGAAGTCCCGCGGAGCGGGGAAGGAGAGCCCTCGCTCTTCGGCGGCCCGCACCACGCCGGCGGCGATCGGATGCTCCGACCGGCTCTCGATGGCGGCCGCGAGGCGCAGGACCTCGCTCACGTCATGCCCGCCCAGCGGCACGATCTCCGCGACCCCGAACCGGCCCTCGGTGAGCGTGCCGGTCTTGTCGAACACGATGGCATCCAGCGCGCGGGCACGCTCGAACGCGGTCCGGTTGCGGATCAGGAGTCCCTGGCGGGCCGAAAGCGTGGTCGACACGGCAACCACCAGCGGGATGGCGAGGCCCAGCGCGTGGGGACAGGCAATCACCATCACGGTCACCATCCGCTCGAGCGCATAATCGAACGGGCGGCCGAGCAGCAGCCATACCACGAGCGTGACCGCCCCGCCACCGATCGCGATGAGCGTGAGCCAGAGCGCGGCCCGGTTGGCGAGGTCCTGCGTGCGGGAGCGCGTGGCCTGGGCCGCGCGCACGAGGGTGATGACCTGCGAGAGGTACGTCTCCTTGCCCGTGCGCTCCACGACGACCGTCACGGCCGACTCGCCGTTCACCGCGCCGCCGATGACCTGATCGTTCTCCCCGCGTTCCACCGGGCGGCTTTCGCCGGTGAGCATGGCCTCGTTCATCGTGGTGCGCCCGTCCACGATCCGGCCGTCCACGGGCACCCGCTCGCCCGGCCGGACCAGGACGCGGTCGCCGGGCTGGAGGTCGGCCACCGGGACGTCCGTGATGCTCCCGTCGTCGTCCAGCCGGTGCGCCTCGGCGGGGAGCAGGGCCACCAGCTTTTCCAGGGCGGCGGAGGCGCCCATCACCGAGCGCATCTCGATCCAGTGGCCGAGCAGCATCAGGTCGACGAGCGTCGCGGTCTCCCAGAAGAAGACCGAGCCCGGGAGGCCGAACACGACGAGGCTGCTGTACACGAAGGCGACCGTGATGGCGAGCGCCACCAGCGTCATCATGCCCGGGCGGCGCGCCCGCAGCTCGCCCACGAGCCCCGTGAGGAACGGCCAGCCGCCGTAGAAGTAGATGACGGTCGCGAGCGCGAACTCGACGTACCGGTCGCCGGGGAACGTGAGCCGCCCGTGGATGCCCAGCCAGTGCTGGATCATCTCCGCCAGCGCGAGCAGCGGCACGGTGAGGGCGAGCGAGATCCAGAAGCGCCGCCGGAAGTCGGCGACCATCGCGGCGTGGCCGTGTCCGGAATGCTCGGAGTGGCCGCCGTGCCCCGTGTCGGGCGCGGCTGAAGCCGCGGCTCGGCCTGCCGCCGCGGGCGGCGTGTGACCGTGGTGGGTGTCGTGGTGCGCATGCGTCATGAAGCCTCCCCGTTCCTTGCGACCAGCAGACGCACGTCGTGCGCCGGCATTACACCCCTGACGCCTCACACCTCCCCACCGCTCGCCGCCTGGCCGCCTCGCCGTCTACCCTGCCACCTCCACCCCTGCACCCACCACCTGCCGCCTCCGCCACAGGAGGTAGATCGCCGGGATGACGACGAGCGTGAGCAGCGTGGAGGTGATCATCCCGCCCACCATGGGGGCCGCGATCCGCTTCATGACGTCCGCCCCCGCGCCCTGGCTCCAGAGAATCGGCGCGAACCCGGCCACGATGGTGAACGCGGTCATCAGCTTCGGCCTGAGCCGCTCCACCGCGCCTTCCCGGACCGCGTCGGCGATGTCCGCGGCGGTGAGCGCGCCGCCCCGCGCCCGGCGACGTTCCGCGTACGCCTCGTCCAGGTACAGCAACATGACGACGCCCGTTTCGGCCGCCTCCCCCGTCAGTGCGATGAAGCCGACCCAGACGGCGACGCTCATGTTGTAGCCGGCGAGCCAGAGGTACCAGACGCCGCCGACGAACGCGAACGGCAGCGACAGCATCACGACCAGTGGCCCCGTGACCTGGCGGAAGTTGAGGTACAGGAGCAGGAAGATGATCGCGATGGTGACGGGCAACACGACGCGCAGCCGCTCGCGCACGCGCTGCATGAACTCGTACTGGCCGCTCCAGAGGAGCGTGTACCCGGCCGGCAGCACGAGGCCGTCGCGAACCGCCCGCTGGGCGTCCCGCACATAGCCGCCGATGTCGCGGCCTTCGATGTCCACGAAGACCGTCGTGACGGGGAACGCGTTCTCGGTCTTGACCGCCATCGGTCCCTGCTCGATCCGGATCCGCGCGAGCTGGCCGAGGGGGATCTGCACGCCCGCCATCGTGGGGATGATCACGTCCCGGAGCTTCTGCACGTTGTCGCGCAGCTCGCGGGGGTACCGCACGTTCACGGCGTACCGCTCGCGCCCCTCCACCGTGACCGCCGCGTTCATTCCCCCCACCGTGGCCATGATGGCGTCGTGGACGTCCCCGGTGTTCAGGCCATACCGGGCGGCCTCGGCGCGGTCGATGTCGATGTCCACGTAGTAGCCGGAGACGCCGCGCTCGGCAAACGCGCTGCGCGTGCCGGGCACGTCCTGGAGAATGCGTTCGACCCGCTCGCCGAGTGCCTGGAGCGTGTCGAGGTTGGGTCCGAAGACCTTGACCCCGACCGGGGTCCGGACACCGGTTGCCAGCATGTCGATCCGTCCCGTGATGGGCATGGTCCACGCGTTCGTGACGCCAGGCAGGCGGACCAGGCTGTCCATCTCCGTGACGAGCCGGTCATACGTCATCCCGGGGCGCCAGTCGCGCTCGGGCCGGAGCGTGAGGGTGGTCTCGAACATGTCGAGGGGCGCGGGGTCCGTCGCGGTCTCGGCGCGGCCAGCCTTGCCAAGGACCCGCTCGACTTCGGGCACGGAGGCGAGCACGCTGTCCTGCCAGCGCATGATCTCGCGGGCCTGCCCGATCGAGACGCCCGGCACGGTGGTCGGCATGAACAGGATGGAGCCTTCCTGGAGCGGCGGCATGAACTCGCTCCCCAGGCGGCGCCACGGGAAGACCGTGGCGAGGAGGAGCACCGCCGAGGCGCCCACGACCCACCACGGCCGGCGCAGCACGCCGTTGATCACCGGCGCGTAGAGCCGCTGCGCCGCCCGGCTCAGCGGATGATCCCGCTCCGCCCGGATGCGACCGCGGACGAGCGCGCCCATGAGCACCGGAACCACCGTGATCGCGAGCAGGGCCGCGCCGACCATGGCGAAGGTCTTGGTGTAGGCGAGCGGCCGGAACAGCCTGGCCTCCTGCTGCTCGAGGGCGAACACCGGCAGGAAGCTCGCCGTGATCACGAGCAGCGAGTAGAAGATCGCGGGGCCCACCTGCACGCTGCTCGCGCGCGCCACCTCCCAGCGGGACACGCCCGGCGCGGCCCGCTCGAGGTGCTTGTGCATGTTCTCGACCATCACGATGCCCGCGTCCACGAGCGTGCCGATGGCGATGGCGATGCCGCCGAGACTCATGATGTTGGCGGAGACGTCGAGCGTCCGCATGACCAGGAACGAGAACAGGATGCCCAGGGGGAGCGTCACGATCACCACGAACGCCGACCGCAGGTGCAGCAGGAACAGCCCCACGACCAGGGCCACGATGGCCGACTCTTCGATCAGGGTGGTGCGCAGGGTGGCGATGGCGCGGTGGATCAGGTCGCTCCGGTCGTAGGCGGTCCGGAGGTAGACGCCGGGTGGCAGGCCGGCGCGGATCACCTCGAGCCGGTCCTTGACGGCCTCGATGGTCTCGAGGGCGTCCGAGCCGAACCGCATCACCACGATGCCGGCGACGACCTCACCCTTGCCGTCGAGATCCACGGTCCCGCGCCGCGGCGCCGGTCCCACCTGCACGGTGGCCACGTCCGCCACGCGGATCGGGGTGCCATTCATCGTGGCGCCCACCGTGACGTTCTCGATGTCCGTGACCCCCTGGAGATAGCCGAGGCCGCGGATCATGTACTCGCGACCGCCCATCTCCAGCACGCGAGCCCCGATGTCCACGTTGCGGGCGCCGATCGCCTGGGCGACGCGCGTCACGGGGATGTTGAAGGCGCGCAGCCGCTCCGGGTTGACCTCCACCTGGTACTGCTTCACGAAGCCGCCGACGCTGGCCACTTCGGACACGCCGGGCACGGCCGTGAGCTGGTAGCGGATGTTCCAGTCCTGGAGGCTCCGCAGCTGGGCCAGGTCGAGCGAGTCGGACTCGAGCGTGTACTCGAACACCCACCCCACGCCGGTCGCGTCCGGGCCCAGCGTGGGCTCGATCCCGGCTGGGAGCTGGCGGCGGATGCCGTTCAGGTACTCGAGCACGCGCGACCGCGCCCAGTAGAGGTCGGTGCCGTCCTCGAAGATCACGTACACGAGCGACAGTCCAAAGAACGAATAGCCCCGCACCACGCTCGCCCCGGGCACCTTGAGCATCTCGGACGTGATGGGATAGGTGACCTGGTCCTCGACGATCTGCGGAGCCTGCTCCGCGAAGTCGGTCTGGACGATCACCTGCACGTCGGAGAGGTCCGGGATGGCGTCGAGTGGCGTCTCGCGCATGGCCCAGACGCCGCCGGCCACGAGGAATCCGGTCGCGAGGAGGACGAGGGTGCGGTTCCGGAGTGACCACCCGATGAGTGCCTCAATCATGGCGGTGCACCGTGGTATCGGGCCGGCGGGCCGGCGGGGCGGCGGGAGCCGCTGCGTCCACGTCCACCGCCCCATGCTGCGTGCCAGGCATCTCGGTGCCGTGGCTCGCCAGGCGCGACTCGGCGTCCACGAGGAAGTTTGCTGACGCCACGATCACGTCACCCTCCGCGAGTCCCTCCAGCACCTGGACCCGATGATCCGACCGGGCGCCGAGCACGACCTGCCGCGGCACGAGGGCGCCCGACGAGTCGCGCACGAAGACGAGGTTGCGCTCGCCGGTCACGATCACGGCGTCGGTCGGCACGACGATCTCTCCATCCCCGGCGTCGGCGTCGAAGTAGAGGGTGGCGAACATGCCCGGCTTGAGGCGGCCGTCGGGATTCGGGACCACGACCCGCACCCGGTTGGTCCGGCTCGCGGGGTCCACGGTGGGATAGACGAACGTGACCCGACCCATCCGGTGCTCGCCCCGGTAGGCCGCCACCTCGATGTGCGCCTGGGAGCCTTCCCGGACGAACGTGAGGTCCTGCTCGAACAGCTCACCTTCGACCCAGACCTGGTCGAGGTTGGCGATGCGATACAGCCGCATGCCGGGCATGACCCGCTGTCCTTCGACGACCTCCTTCTCGAGCACCACGCCGCTCACGGGCGAGGCGAGGGTCAGCGTGCGGGTGACCTCGCCGGTCTGCTCGAGCCGCGCCACCTGCTCGGCCGATATGTCCCAGTACCCGAGCCGGCGCCGGGTGGCGTCGAGCATGGCCTGCGCCCGCTGGGCGGCGTCGCCACCCGCTCCGGCCAGCTCGGCCACGAGCCGGCGGGCCGTGAGCAGCTCCTCCTGCACCGCGACGAGCATGGGTGCGTAGAGGGCGAGCAGTGGCTGGCCCTTGCGCACCGGAGCACCGGTGGCGTTCACATAGAGGCGCTCGACGAACCCCTCGATCTTGGGCGTCACGTCGGCGACCTCGGTCTCCGCCACCACGACGGTGCCGACGGTGCGCACCGTGCGCTCCAGGGGCTCCCGCCGCACGGTCGTGTAGGTCACCCCGAGCGCGCGCTCCTGCGCGGGGGTCAGCTGGACCGCGGAGCGTACCTCCGCCCCGGTGGAATCGGTCGTACCCGCGGTGCCGCCCGCCAGCATCCGGGCGTGCTCCTCGGCCGTCATCCCCGGCATCGCGGACTCCGCGTCCTGCGGCTCGCCGCCGCAGGCCCAGGCGGCGAGCGCCGCCAGCATCATGACGCGCTTCACCGGTCACCTCCCGCCGAGCCCGCAAGGGCCTCGATCGCCGCCGTGGCGCGCTGCCAATCGGCGGCAAGCCGGACCAGCTCGGTCTCGTAGCGGTTTACGGTCATCTCGCTCTCCACCAGCGTCATGTAGTCCGCGGCGCCGACGCGGTAGGCCGAGAGCGCCGCCTCCACCCCGGCGCGAGCCTGCGGCAGGATCTCGCGCTGGTACAGTGCCGTCAGGCGGCGCGCCCGCTCGGCCCCGGCCCGCAGCTCCGTGAGCATGGCGTAGGTCTCGTTGGCGAGGTCACGCGCCATGGCGGCCTCTCCCGCCCGCATCGCGTCCGCCTCGCGGCGCATGGGCAGCTGGCGGCTGCCCGCCCAGATGGGGAGCGAGACCCCCACCATGAGCGACAGCATGTCGTCGTACTGTGGCCGCTGACCGTACTCCACGGAGAGCATCAGGTCGGGATACAGCTCGCGGCGGGCCTGTCGGTACCCCGCCTCCGCGGCCCGCACGCGCTCCTGTGCGGCGAGGAGCGCCGGTCGCCGCCCGGTCGCGAGGACCATCAATGAGTCCGCCGATGGCAAGGGGTCTCCCGGCGCGATCAGCGAGAGGGCGGGGACCGGCACCGTCGCCGCCCGCCCGAGCAGGGCGTTGAGCCGCGCCGCGAGTGCCACGCGCTCCTCCTCCATGACCATGATGTCCTCGGTCATGCGCGCCACAGCCACCTGCGCCTGGAGGACGTCCTGCTGGGGCGTTTCCCCCACGGCATACATGGCCTGTGCGGCGTTCAGGAACTCGTCGAGCAGGGTGCGGGTGCGCGCCAGGATGGCGATCGTCCGGTCGGCCGCGGCGAGGTCCGCGTACGCCGAGGCGACCCGGGCGCCGATCTGTCGCTCGAGGTCCACGGCCTCCAGCCGCTGCGCCTCGGCGAGCGCCCGGTACCGCGCCGCGCCATGACCCTGCTTGCCGGGCCAGGGCAGCATCTGGGTGATGCCGATCGTGTTCATCGTCATCATCTCCCCCGTGCCGAAGCCGGCGAGCGGCCGGTTCACGAGCGCGAACGTCAACTGCGGGTCGGGCAGCGCCCCCGCCTGGGACGAGCGCAGCAATGCGGCGTCCGCCTGGAGGCGCGCCGCGATCAGCGCCGGATTCGCCTCGCGCGCGAGGGCCACCGCTTCGGCGAGCCGCAGCGTGTCCGATTGCGCCCAGGCCTGCGCGGGCAGGTTCAGCGCGACGCACAGGGCCAGTGCGTTGCTCCATGCGATTGGTCTCATCACGTCCAGCCTCTCCCCGTCATGCGGGGTGTGCGGAAGTCAGCCGGTCCCGGCGCGCGAGCGCCGGAAGCGGGCACACTACTTCTGGGAAGAGGTCAGGCTTTGGGTGGGGGCGTCGCGGGCGCGGGAGCCTGCCGCGCCGTGCCATCGACCGCGGGGAGCAGCGGGGCGGTGAGCGGCCGGACGACGACCGTGACGACCGCGCCGTGCTGCGCCGGCCCCACGAGCGTCACGCCGCAGTGCGCCGGGTCCGGGCAGGTCACGTGGTGACCGGGGTCCGGCGCGGGAGCCCACGCGTCGCCTGCGCTCGCGGCGGACGCCGCGGCGTGGGACGGGTGCGCACCGTGATGCGCGTGTTCGACCGGTGCCTGCCGGTGCGCGTGCATCGCGGCGCACAGCGTCGGGCCGACGTTCGCGAACGCGAACGCCAGAGCCAGCAGGGGCGCGGCGACGATCCGGATCATGGCTCTCGGTAGATAGCGGAGGAGGGGACAGCCGCGCAACCCCGATCGCACGGGCGGCTCGCGGAACGTGACCCGCGTCACGCCCGGCCGCGGCCGTCCGGTACAACTTTGCAGAACGCCAGCCCCGGGCGGCGAGCCCGCATGAGGCCACGAACGCCAACTCGTTGCCCTGGATGGGATTGGGCGCGTGCTCCACGCGGAGGCGTGCGGTACGGATCGTGCCCCTGGTGGATGGTGGGTTGAGCACTCGAGTGGCAACGGGAAGAGGCAACCGATGGCGGTGACGGTCCGGGCGAACAGTGTGCTCGCCGGGCGGATTCTGCCCGAGCCTGGCGACGATCTCACGATCGTCGACGAGGCCGACCTTGCCGTGCGCGTAGCGCTGGAGGACGACTTCCGGCTCGAGGGCTTTCTCGGGCAGGGCGGAATGTCCGTCGTGTTCCTGGCGCGCGAGGTGAACCTCAACCGCCTCGTGGCGCTCAAGGTCCTGCCCAAGCGGTCGGCGCAGGAAGGGAGCGGCAGCGAGCGGTTCGAGCAGGAGGCCATGATCGCCGCGTCGCTCGACCACCCCAACATCATCCCGATCCACCGCTTCGGCCGCACGCCGCGATGCCTGTGGTACACCATGAAGTACATCCGCGGCCGGTCGCTCGAGGAGCTCATCGAGCGGCTGC
>DAINBS010000122.1:0-8641 GCA_036732805.1 Gemmatimonadales bacterium
CGACCAGTCGAAGAAGTTCTCGACCTGGATCTACACGATCGCGTCCAACCTCGCCAAGAACGAGCTGCGCAATCGCAGCCGCAATCCCCTGATCCTGTTCCAGGCCCTCCGCAAGGATGACGACTCGGATCAGCGGCCCCTGCAGTTCGAGGACCGGCAGTCCCGCCCGGACGACATGTTCCGCAAGCGTCACCTGCGGGAACTGGTCGAGTGGACCGTGGCACAGCTCCCGGAGCACCACCGGATCGTGTTCGTCCTGCGCGAACTCGAGGGCAAGACGTACGAGGAAATCGCCGAGATCACCGACTGCAACCTCGGCACGGTGAAGAGCCGCCTCAACCGCGCCCGGGCCCGGTTCGCCCAGATCGTCGCGCCGCACATGGACTAGGACCCCCCCCCAAGGGGGGTGCGGGCCCAGCGACTGGAACACCTGCCGTCCACCGCGGTAGAATTGCGCGGTGGCAACTGATCACGGACTGCCCTGTTCCGCGTTCCTCGACGCGTTCGGCGAGTACCACGAGGGAACGCTCCGCGACCCGGTGCAACGGGCGGCGGTCGAGGCGCACATGCGGGAGTGCCTCCGGTGCCGCCGGCTCTCCAAGGCCATGACCCGCGGCCTCGCCATGCTGCATCACGCCGCGCCGGAGGTGGAGCCGTCGGCCGGGTTCCACGCCCGTCTCCAGGAGCGCCTGCGGGCGCAGGTCGCCATCGGCGACCCGGTCGCCCCTACCCACGCGGGCCTCGCGGCGGCACTCCTGGTGGCCGCGGCGCTCGGACTGCTGCTCTACGAGGGACTCGGTCGGGCCGGAAGCCCGGGACAGCCGGCCGCCGCGGCTGCCGCTCCCCTGTTCCAACCGGCCCTGTCGAATCTTACCCTGCCGGCGTTCGCGCACTCCACCCTCGAGTTCCACGGCGTCCACGCCCCGCTCGGCAGCAACGCGCTCTACCGGCCCTAGCGGCCGCCGCGCGTCACTTTCTCAGTCCACCGGCGGCGGGTAACTTGCGCGAGATGTCTTCCGTCACGCTCGAGAAGGCATATGCCGGCCTTCGCCAGGGCGCGATTGCCACGGCGTACTGCCTGTCCGGCCCCGCTGACCTGCTCAAGGACGAGCTGGTCGATGCCATCACGTCCGCGGTGCTCGATCCCGGGGCCCGCGACTTCAATCTCGACGTCCGTGCGGCCGCCGATCTCGATGGCGAGGCCCTGCACACGCTGGTCGAGACCCCGCCGATGCTTGCCGACCGGCGGGTCGTGGTGGTGCGCGGCATCGACCAGTGGCGCAAGAACGCGAAGATCTGGGACGTGCTGGCCCGCTACCTCGAGCACCCCTCGCCCACGACGGTCCTGGTGCTCACGCATGGCGGGGACGACGCCCCCGATTCGCGGGCCACGCGGGGGTCGGTGCACGTGGAGGTCGGCCCCCTCAAGCCGGCGCAGGCGGCCCGGTGGCTGCAGCGGCAGGCGGATCGCCTCCGGCTGACGCTCGCCGAGGGGGTCGCCGAGCATCTGCTGGTCTGCGTGGGTGGAGACCTCGGGGGGGCGCAGCAGGAGCTCGCGAAGCTCGCGGGCGCCCTGCCGGAGGGGGGCACGGTCACCGTGGCCGAGGTCGGCGCGCTCGTGGGGGTGCGGCGCGGCGAGACCGTTCCCGACTGGGTTGACGCGGTGCTGCGGCGCAACCACCGCCAGTCGCTGGACCTGCTCGAGGTCGTGCTCCGGCAGGGGAGTGTCACCGGCGTCAATCTCGTGATGGCCCTGGGGACCGCGCTCGTTGGCGTCCGCGTGGCACGCGCGCTGCTCGACGCCGGCACGCCCCCCGGCGGGCTGGCGGGCGCCGTGTTCGAGCGGATGAGGGCGGCACGGCCCTCCGGCCTCCGCAACTGGAAGGACGAAGCCGCCACCTGGGCGGAGGTGGTCCGGCTGTGGCCGGCCGCGGAGCTGGACCGCGCCATCGCCGCGGCCGCGGAGGCCGACCGCCGCCTGAAATCCACCACGATCAGCGACGAGCGGGGTGTGCTGATCACGATGCTGCTCACGCTCGTTCCGTCGAGGGCCGCCGCATGATCCGTTTGGGAACGCTTTTCGCTCTGGTGGCCGCGTGCGCGCGGCCGGTAGCCGCCCAGCCCTTCACCGACTCGACGCTCGTCCGGGCGGTTCGGCTCGTCACCGAGGGACAGGGGGATTCCGCGCGGGCCCTCGTGCGCGCGCGGCTCGCCGCGACGAACCGGTCGGACCCGCTGTATCCGGAGGTGCTGTTCGCCGCGGGACTGGTGGCCGAGCAGCTCGACAGCGCGCTCACGGCGTTCCGGCGGGTCGGGATCGAGTACTCCGATTCGCCGTGGGCCGACGACGCGCTGCTGCGCATCGCGCAGCTAATGTTCGCGTCGCGGGATCTCCCCGCGGCCCAGCGGTCCGCCGATCGGCTCCTCGCCGACTATCCCCTGAGCGACGTGCGGGCGCCGGCGGCCTACTGGGCGGGACGCATCCGGATCGAGCAGGGCCTGATCGCCGACGCCTGCCCCTTCCTCCGCCAGGCGGAGAGCGAGGCGGGCGAGGACATCGAGCTCGCGAACCGGGCCCGGTATTACCTCCAGCGGTGCGGTGGGCCCGATACCGCGCGCGCGGTCCCCCCGGCCGCGGGGCCCGCCTTTGCCGTGCAGATCGCCGCTGTGGGAACGGCCGCCGCCGCCGACGAGCTCATGCGGCAGGTCACCGCGGCTGGCTATGCGTCCCGCGTGGTGCGCGACGGTGGACTGTTCAAGGTCCGCGCGGGCCGCTTCCGGAGCCGCGCCGATGCCGAGCAGGCCCAAGCCGACCTGCGGCGGAAGCTCGGCGGGACCCCGTTCATCGTCGAGGAATCGCCGTGAACCGGAAGCCCGGGGCGGCCACCGCCACCCCGCTCATGCAGCAATACCTCGAGATCAAACGGCAGCACGCCGATGCGATCCTGTTCTTCCGCATGGGCGACTTCTACGAGATGTTCTATGAGGACGCCCGCACCGCGGCGCGTGAGCTGGGGCTCACGCTGACGTCGCGCAACAACGGCGGGGCGGCCCACGTCCCGCTGGCCGGCGTTCCCGTCAAGGCCGCGAGCGAGTACCTCCGCCGGCTCGTGCAGCGCGGCCATCGGGTGGCGATCTGCGAGCAGGTGGAGGACCCCCGCACGGCCAAGGGCGTCGTGCGGCGCGCGGTCGTGGAGACGGTGACACCGGGCGCGGTGCTGGCCGAGGATCTGCTGGACGGGGCCGGGAACAACTTCCTCGTCGCGGTGGCGCCGTCGGACCCCGCGGGGGTGGCGGCCATCGACATCTCCACGGGTGAGTTCCTCCTCGAGACCGTGGCGCGCGCCGATCTCGCCGCCGCGCTCGACCGGTACGACCCGCGCGAGATCGTGCTCCCGATCGCCACCGAGGGCCCGTGGCTGCCGGATGGCTGCACGCGAGCCGAGCGGGAGGGCTGGGAGTTCGACGCGCGGCTCGGGGAAACGGCGCTCGGAGAGTGGTTCGGCCTGCAGGGCCTCGGCGGTCTGGACATCGGCCCGGCCGATGCGCCTGGCGTCGCGGCGGCCGGCGCCCTGCTCCACTACCTGCGCGAGCTGCAGCCGGGCGGCGTCCCGCAGCTGGCCCGGCCCCGCGTGCGGCGCGCCGGCACCACGATGGTCATCGACGAGATGACGCGCCGGAACCTCGAGCTGCTCGAGCCGATGCGGCCGGGCGATGAGGACACGAGCCTGCTCCGGATGGTGGACCGCACGCAGACGCCCATGGGCACGCGGATGCTGCGCCAGTGGCTGCTCGCGCCGCTGTTGAGTCTCGACGCGATCGGCGCGCGCCACGACGCGGTGGCGGTGCTCGCGGCCGACGGCCGCGGGCGCGAACGCCTGCGCGACGCGCTCGACGGCATCCGCGATCTCGAGCGGCTCGGCGGCCGGGCAGCGGCGCACCGGGCCACGCCGCGCGACCTCGGCGGGCTGCGCGACGCGGTGCAGCGGCTGCCCGACGTGCTCAGCGCGCTCGACGGGCTCGCGGGGCGGGCCGGAAGCGCCTGGCTCGAGGGGCTGGTGGCGCGGTTCGACCTGCTCACCGACCTGAGCGGACTCCTGGCCGCCCGGCTCACGGACCGGCCGCCGACGGTGCTGGGCGACGGCGAGACGATCCGCGCCGGGGTGGATGCCGTCCTCGACGAGCAGCGCGACCTGCGCGACGGGGGGAAATCGTTCATCGCCGCGCTGCAGGCCGGCGAGCGGGAGCGGACCGGGATCGGCTCGCTCAAGGTGGGCTACAACCGCGTGTTCGGCTACTACCTCGAGGTGAGCAAGGCGAACCGCCACCTGATCCCGGCGCACTACGAGCGGCGGCAGACCCTGACGGGGGCCGAGCGCTACGTGACGCCTGAGCTCAAGGAGTACGAGTCCCGGGTCCTGCAGGCCGAGGAGCTGGCGCTCGCCCGCGAGCGGGAGCTGGTCGACGCGCTGTGCGACGCCGTGTACGCCCAGCTCGCGCGTCTGCAGGAAGCGGGACGCACGCTCGCCACCCTCGACGTGCTCGCGAGCTTCGCCGAGGTCGCGGTAGCCGAGCGGTACGTGCGGCCCTCGATGTTGGACGACGCCGTGCTCGACCTGCGCGCGTCCCGCCACCCCGTTGTCGAGCGCCGGCTCCCGGCCGGCAAGTTCATCTCCAACGACATCCGGCTCGACGACGGCCAGCGGGTCCTCCTGCTCACCGGCCCGAACATGGCGGGGAAGTCCACCGTTCTCCGGCAGGTGGGCCTGGCCGTGGTGCTGGCCCAGGCTGGCTCGTTCGTCCCCGCGGATGCCGCGGCCATCGGGGTGGTGGACCGCGTGTTCACGCGGGTGGGCGCCAGCGACAACCTCGGACTCGGGCAGTCCACGTTCATGGTGGAGATGAGCGAAACCAGCGCCATCCTCCACGCGGCCACGGCGCGCAGCCTGGTCCTGCTGGACGAGATCGGCCGGGGAACGGCGACCTACGACGGCGTCGCGATCGCCTGGGCGGTGACCGAGCACCTCCATGACCGCGTGGGCTGCAAGACGATCTTCGCGACGCACTACCACGAGCTCACCCAGCTCACCGAGGAGCTGGCGCACGCGCGGAACTTCAACGTCGCCGTGCGCGAGGACGGGCACGACGTGATCTTCCTGTATCGGCTCGAGCCCGGTGGGGCGGACCGGTCCTACGGCATTCACGTGGGCCGGATGGCCGGCCTGCCGGCCCAGGTGGTGGCCCGGGCGGAGAGCATTCTGGCCATGCTCGAAGCGGGCCATCACGTGGCGGGCCGGAAGCCGCCGCCGCCGCCCGATGCGGCGCAGCTCCCGCTCTTCGAGGCGGACGATCACCCACTGCTGGACGAATTGCGGGCGCTCGACCCCGACCGGATGACGCCTCTGGAGGCGTTGGCCCGGCTGGCGGAGCTCAAGCGCCGCGCGGAGGACGCATGACCGGGCGCATCCCCCTGCTGGCCGCTTCCCTGCTGGTGCTGGCGTGCCGCGGATCCGGCGAGTCGCCGGCGGCCGAGGACCGGGACGCCGGCAGCGGCTTCGAGCCCCCGGTGCTCACCAACCCCGAAGTGCCCGTGCGGTATCCGCCCGACGTCTACAGCAGCAGGACGGAGGGAACGGTGGTGCTCCGCCTGTTCGTGGACGCCTCGGGGACCCTGATCGCCGACTCCACCCGGATCGCGGAGGGCAGCGGCACCCCGGCGCTCGACTCCGCCGCGCTCGCCGCCGTACCGCTGATGCGGTTCGCGCCCGCGCGGCAGGAGGGGGTGCCCGTGGGCACCGCCTTCCTCCAACCCGTGCACTTCCGGCACCCCGACGCGAGCGGGACCGGTGAGGGACTTTGAGATGCCGCCACACGCGCGACCGTACGACAACATCCTGGCGACAATCGGCTGGACGCCCCTCATCCGGCTCAACCGCGTGACGGAGGGGATCCGGACCCCGGTGTACGGCAAGGCCGAGTTCTTCAACCCCGGCGGCTCGGTCAAGGACCGCATCGGGGTGGCGATCATCGAGGACGCCGAGCGCCGCGGGACGCTCAAGCCGGGCGGAGTAATAGTCGAGGGAACGTCGGGCAACACGGGGGTCGGGCTCGCCATTGCCGCGGCGGTGAAGGGCTACCGCTGCATCTTCACCCTGCCGGACAAGATGTCGAGCGAGAAGGTGCGGCTCCTCAAGGCGTTCGGCGCCGAAGTGATCATCACGCCCACCGCGGTGCCCCCGGATCATCCGGACAACTACGTGATGAAGGCCAAGGAGATCGCGCGGACCACGCCGGGGGCCGTGCTCGCGAACCAGTTCTACAACCAGGTGAACCCCGACGCCCACTACCAGACCACGGGCCCCGAGCTGTGGGAGCAGACCGAGGGCCGGATCACGCATTTCGTCGCCGCGCCCGGCACGGGCGGCACGCTCTCCGGCACCGGACGCTATCTCAAGGAGCGGAACCCGCGCATTCGCGTCATCTCGGGCGACCCCGAAGGCTCGATCCTCGCGGAGTACTTCCGGACCCGCACGGTGGGTGACGGTCACCCGTACAAGGTCGAGGGGATCGGCAACGACAAGGTCCCGGAGACGCTGCACCTGGACGTGATCGACGAGTTCCAGACCGTGAGCGACGCGGACGCGTTCCAGATGACCCGCCGCCTGGTGCGCGACGAGGGCCTGTTCGTGGGCGGATCCACCGGCCTGAACGTCTGCGTGGCCCTCCGCGTGGCGCGGGAGGTGAACGATCCGGGGGCCTGCGTCGTGGTGCTGCTGTGCGACACCGGGGAGCGGTACCTCTCGAAGGTGTTCAACGACGAGTGGCTGCAGGAGCACCAGCTGCTGCCCAAGGAGCGGCTCACCGCCCGGACGCTGCTCGACGGCAAGCGCGGCGGGGGGCCGGCCCTGGTGACGGTGGAAGCCACCCACACCGCGCGACAGGCGCTCAACCTGATGAGCACGTTCAACGTCTCGCAGCTCCCCGTGATCGCGGACGGCGAGAGCGTGGGCGCCGTATCGGAGTCCGCCCTCATGGCGCGCGCCATCGGCACGCCCTCGTCTCTCGACCGCCCGGTGCGGGAGCAGATGGAGTCGGCCTACCCCATCGTGGACGCCGACATCCCGCTGGAGCGCTTCGTGTCCTCGCTGTCCCGCGAAGCGCCCGCCGTGCTGGTGCGGGAGGGCAACCGGTTCTGCGGCATCATCACGCGGTACGACGTCCTGCATCACGCGCAGGGGCTGCGATGAAGGGGGTCTTCCTGCTGTCGGCGGAGGCGAGCTTCGCGGCGGCCCACACGCTGCCCGGCGTGGACATGTGCTCGCGCATGCACGGGCACAACTGGCGCGTGCGGGTGACGGTGCGCGTCGCCGCGGAACGCCTGGACGCGCTCGGCATGGGCGTGGATTTCCGCGACATCGAACGGCACACGCGCGACGTGGTGAGCGAGTTCGAGCACCGCTATCTCAACGACCTTCCGGCCTTCGCCGCCCATCCGCCGACGGCCGAGACGATCGCCCGGGTGGTGGCGGAGCAGGTGGCCGCGCGCCTGGCCGGGCATCCTACGGGGGCCGACGTCACGGAGGTCGAGCTGTGGGAGATGCCGCAGTACAAGGTCACGTACCGCCCGTGACCCGCGTCGTCGTGGTCACCGGGGGCTCGACGCCCGAGCGTGACGTGGCGTTCGCCGGCGCCGCGCAGGTGGTAGGCGCGCTCCGCGCGCAGGGGTACACCGTGGCGGTCGTGGACACGACCGCCGGCCAGCTGGACCCCGACGACGAGGCCCGGTTGCTGACCCCCACCGTTGGGCGCGAGCCGCCATCCCGGGCCGTGCTGGCCGAGCTCGCCCGGCGGGAGCTGGGCCCGGCGCTGGTGGCGCTTCCCGTGTTCCGCGAGGCCGACCTGGTCTTCCCCGTCCTCCACGGCCTGCAGGGCGAAGGGGGGGAGCTGCAGGCCCTGCTGGAGCTCGCCGGGATCCCGTACGTCGGGAGCACCCCCCTGGGCAGCGCGCTCGCGATGGACAAGGACATCGCGAAGCAGTTGTTCCGGCAGACGGGGGTGCCGACCGCCGACTGGTGCATGTGGCCGGCCAACCCCGCGGCGATCGCGTCGCTCGGGCTCCCCGTCGTGGTGAAGCCGGTGAAGGTGGGCTCCACGGTGGGACTCACGCTGGTGCGCGATCCGGATGCCCTGGCCGCGGCCGCGGACCTCGCGCGGGAGTTCGACGACGAGGTGATGATCGAGGCCTTCATCCCGGGCCGGGAGTTCACCGTGGGGGTGCTCGAGGACCGGGCCCTCGCGGTGGGGGAGATCATACCCCGCCACGAGATCTTCGACTACGAGTGCAAGTACACGCCGGGCCTCACCGAGGAGGTGTTCCCCGCCCCACTGCCGCCGGCCCTGACGGCCGCGCTCCAGGAACAGGCGCTTCGGGCGCACCGCGCCCTGAAGCTGCGCGACTTCTCGCGGGTGGACTTCCGCGTGACCCCGGACGGCAGGCCGTTCTGCCTGGAGGCGAACACGCTGCCCGGGCTCACCCGGACCAGCCTGCTCCCGCAGTCGGCCGCCGCGGCCGGTATGCCGTTCCCGCCCCTCTGTGACCGGATCTGCCGCCTGGGGCTGGCGCGGGCCGCCGGACGGAACA
>DAINBS010000123.1:0-8637 GCA_036732805.1 Gemmatimonadales bacterium
GGCCGCGTCGAGGATCGTCTGGGTGGAGCGGTAGTTCTCCTCCAGCCGGATCACGGTGGCGTCGGGGAAGTCCCGCTGGAAGTCGAGCATGTTGCGCACGTCGGCGCCGCGCCAGCTGTAGATGGACTGGTCGTCGTCGCCCACGACCGAGATGTGATGGTGGGTCTCGGCCAGCGCGCGCACCAGCAGGTACTGTGCGCGGTTCGTGTCCTGGAATTCGTCCACCAGGATCGCCCGGAACCGCTGCTGATAGAAGGCCAGGCGGTCGGGATGCTCCCGGAACAGCGTGAGGGGGTGGAGCAGCAGGTCGTCGAAATCCATCGCATTGGCCGCGTGCAGCGCGCGGTCCAGGGCCCGGTAGATCTCGGCCGCCACGCGCTCGATCTTGTCCGTGGCCGCGGCAGCCAGCTCCTCCGGCGGCACGAGGCGGTTCTTGGCGTTCGAGATGAGCGTCTGCACGAGGCGCGGCGGAAACGCCTTGGCCGCGTAGCCATGCTCCTCGAGCAGCCGCTTGAGCACGGACAGCCGGTCGTCTTCGTCGTAGATCGTGAACTGCGGCGTGAATCCCAGCAGGTGGGCCTCGCGGCGCAGCAGGCGCGCGGCGAGCGAGTGGAACGTGCCGATCCACAGGCCCGCGGGCTCCCGGCCGAGCAGCGCGCTCACCCGGTGGCGCATTTCCCGGGCGGCCCGGTTGGTGAACGTCGTCGCGAAAATGCGGTGCGGCGGGAGCCCCGCCACGTCGATCAGGTGCCCCAGGCGGGCCGTGAGCACGCGGGTCTTGCCGGATCCCGCGCCCGCGAGAATGAGCAGGGGGCCCGCCCCCTGCTCCACCGCGGCGCGCTGGGCGCCGTTCAGCGCCAGCCCGCTCACCCGGTGTCCCGCGGCAGGGTCACGATGAACTCCGTGCCCGCCGCCGGCGCGCCGAGCGCGATGCGCCCGTCGTGCACGTCCTCCACGATGCGGCGCGCGAGGGCGAGGCCGATGCCCCAGCCCCCCGGCTTCGTCGTCACGCCGGGCTCGAAGATCCGGCCGCGCACCTCGGGTGCCACGCCGGGCCCGTCGTCGCGCACGATCACCTGCGCGTGGGTGTCGTCGGCGTCGATGTCGATCGTGATCTCCCCGCCCCTCCCGCTCAGCGCGTCCACCCCGTTGCGGACCAGCGTCTCGAGCGTCCATTCGAGGAGGATGGCGTCGCCGAGCACGAACGGCCCCACGGACGGCGCGGTCACCTGGAGGCGGACCTGATGCGCGTGCCGGGGAAGCCGCGGCCGGAAGTAGGCGGCCACCCGTTCGGCGAGCGCGCCGAGGGCCACCCGCTCGCGGCGGGCCGGGCGGCCGATGCGCTCGAACCGCTGGGCGACGCGGTGCAGCCGGTCGAGGTCCGCCAAGAGGTGCCCGGCGATCTCGCCGGTGTGCTCGCCGCGCTCGAGCAGGCGGTCCACCCAGGCGTTCGCGCTCATCAGCGGCGTGCCGAGCTGGTGGGCCGACTCGCGCGCCATCGCCACCCAGAGCCGGTCGCGGTCGCGGCCCACCGCCGCGCGATAGGCCCAGATGCCCGCGGCGATCGCGCTCACGAGCAGCGCGAGCTGGAGGATCGCGAGGCGCCGCAGGCGTTCGCCGATGGGCAGGGGGCCGTAGTGGACGACGCCCAGTCCGGGCACCACGATGGGCGGGTTGACCCGGTCGAGCCGCGACGTCAGCGCGGAGAGGGTGGCGGGCTGGCTGTCACCGGGGAGGTTCACCCAGTGGGCCGGCCGCCCCGCGCTGTCGGTGATCACGACCGGGAGATCGGTCTGCACGATCTCCCGGACCACCTCGAGCAGGCCTTCCGTCTGCGCGGTGCCGGCGGTGTCGTTCAGCGCGGCGATCACGCGGCCATAGATGCGCGAGGCCTGGGCCGCTTCGTTCCGGAGATAGTCCGAGAGGTTCCACGCCTGCCACAGCGACACGCCGCTCAGGAGCACGACGAGCGCGAGCGCGATCTCCGGCCCGTGCTGGGCGAGGCGGCGCCGGAGCTTACCGGCCACCCGGAACGAGCCGATCGGCGCCGACGTACGGCCGCAGGGCCTCGGGCAGCAGGACCGATCCGTCCGCCTGCTGGTAGTGCTCGAGGAGGGCGATGATGGTGCGCGGGAAGGCGAGACCGGACGCGTTCAGCGTGTGGACGAAGGCGGGCTTCGCTCCCGGGGCCGGCCGGTAGCGGATGTTGGCGCGCCGCGCCTGGAAGTCGGTGAACGTGCTGGCGCTCGACACCTCGAGCCACGCGCCGACGCCGGGCGCCCACACCTCGAGGTCGCAGGTCTTGGCACTGGCGAAGCCGATGTCTCCCGTCGCGAGCAGCAGCACCCGGTAAGGAAGCCCCAGCCGCCGCAGTACGGCTTCCGCGTGCCCCAGCAGCTTCTCGTGCTCCGCGGGCGAGTCCTCCGGACGGACGAACCGGACCAGCTCGACCTTGTCGAACTGGTGCACCCGAATCAGCCCGCGGGTGTCCTTGCCGTGGGCGCCCGCCTCGCGGCGGAAGCACGGCGTATACGCGGCGTACCCGATGGGCAGCCGGTCGGCGGGCAGCAGATCGTCCCGGTGGATGTTGGTGACCGGGACCTCGGCCGTGGGGATCAGGTAGAACCCGTCGGCCGTCACGTACATGTTCTGCTCGTGATCGGGCAGCTGCCCCGTTCCCCGGGCCGACGCCGCGTTCACCAGGTACGGCGGCTGGATTTCGACGTAGCCGTGCTCGCGAGTATGCAGATCGAGCATGAAGCCTGCCAGCGCGCGCACGAGCCGGGCTCCCTGACCCTGGAACAGCGGGAACCCGGATCCCGTGATCTTCGCTCCTCCGGGCAGATCGAGGATGCCGAGGGCGGCGCCAAGCTCCCAGTGCGGCTTCGCGGGAAAGTCGAACCTGGGGAGGTCGCCCCATGTGCGCAGCACGGTGTTGGCGCGCGCGTCGCCGGTGGGGATGTCGGGCAACGGCAGGTTGGGAATCTGGAGGAGCACGTCGTCGAGCGCGCGATCCACGCCCGCGGCCTCGTCGTCCAGCGCCTTGATGCGGTCGCTCAGGTCCTTGAGCGTCACCAGCAGAGCGGCGGCGGGCTCGCCGGCCTTCTTGCGGCGCGCCACTTCCGCCGACTGGGTGTTGCGCTGCGCTTTGAGCTCCTCCACCTCGACGAGGCGGGTGCGCCGGCGCTGGTCGAGCGCGGCGGCCGTGTCGATCAGCGCCGCGAATCCGGCACCGCGCCGCGCCAGCGCCGCCCGCACCGCGTCGGGCGCCTCGCGGATCGCCCGGATGTCGATCATGTCAGTCGACCGGGGTTCCGGGCTCGAGCCCGCGGTACCCACAATTGAAATCGATGAGGAACTCCAGCGTGACCGCGCGCGCCCCCGGGTCGATGGCGAGCACCCGGAACTTGCCGTACCGGGGCAACGCGCCGAGCGCGCACTGCTGGTTGCTCGTCCGGCTCCGCAGCACGAACACGGTCCCGACCTCGGCCGTGAGCGCGCTGTCGCGCACGTAGCCTTCGAGCGGTGCCGATGCCACGCCGTCGAACGTCTCGGTGACGATCGCGATGCCCGGGTCGATGAGGAGCCCGAGGGCGCCCGTGGGGAGCAGCCGCAGGTCGGTGCCCGCGTCCAGATCCACCGCGAAGTCGAACGGCGCGTTGAGATCGGTGCGCGCGGTCGTGCCGGTCACGCCGTCGAAGCCACTCGGCAGGCCGATCGCGGTGCCGGTCAGCGCGTACAGTGTCGCCGTATCGGCCACGTTGTCGAACTGCGGCGGTGGGCGGGTCAAGTCGTCGCCGCAGGCAGCCAGTACGGCCCCGGCGGCGGCGCAGCAGAGACAGAGCGGCAGCAGGTGGGTGCGCATCGGACCGAGAAGCTTAGCGGTGGCCGGAAGGCGGGTCAACTGTATGCAATCGCTTGACTTCGCCTTCGGCCACTCGTAGCTTGGCCGCCATGCCGACCATCCGCGATGTCGTGCAGGCGCTCGCGCGCCGCCAGGGTGTGAAGGCCGTGATCGTGCTGGGGCGCGATGGCCTCCCGATCGACTCCCACGCGCACAACGGTCTCGACTCCGACGGCCTCGCCGCCGTGGTCCCCGCACTGGTGACCGCGTGCGGCTCGATCGGCTCCGCGGCGGCCTGCGGCGCGTTCGATTCCGGCGTGGTGGAGTTCGACGGCGGGATGGCGATGGTGACATCGGTGACCCCCGACGCGCTGCTCGCGATCGTGGTGGACCCGCAGACGAACATCGGCCCCCTGCTCTACGAGATCCGCAAGCACCGCCCCGCGATCGCCAAGCTGCTGTGACCCGCCGTGGGGCGGAGGTGACGGGATGAGCCAGTGGGCCGTCATTCTGGCCGGTGGCTCCGGCACGCGGTTCTGGCCGCTCTCGACACCTGCCCGTCCCAAGCAGTTCCTGTCCCTCACCGGTGACCGCTCCCTGCTGGGCGAGGCGCTCGCACGCCTGGAGGGATTGATCGCGCCGGAGCGCACCGTGATCGTCACGGGACGCGCGCTGGCCGATGCCACGCGCCGGCTCGTGGCGCCGTACGGCCCCGTGCGCGTGCTTGCCGAGCCGCGCGCCGCCTCCACCGCCCCCGCGCTGGCGTGGGCCACGGCGGAGGCCGCCACCGCCGACCCCGACGCCACGATCCTCTCGCTCCATGCCGACTGGTGGGTCGGCGACGCGACGGCGTTCCGGGCGTCGGCGGAGCGGGCGCTGCGCGTCGCCGCCGAGCGGGATGTGCTCGTGACGGTGGGCATCGTGCCGACGCGTCCCGACGCGGGGTACGGATACATCGAGCGCGGGGCCGAGGTGGCGCCGGGCGTCTGGGCGGTGGAGCGGTTCACCGAGAAGCCGGATCCCGAGCGCGCCGCGGCGCTCGTTGCCCGCGGCGCGCTCTGGAATAGCGGCATGTTCGCCTGGAGCGCACGCCGGTTCTTTGCCGAGACGGCGGAACACGCGCCGGAGCTGGCGCCGCACCTGCCGCGCCTGCGCGCGGGCGATGTGGAGGGGTTCTTCGCCGCCGTGACCCCGGTGGCCGTGGACGTGTCGCATTTCGAGCGGTCCCGCCGCGTCGTCGTGCTGCCGGGGGCGTTTCCGTGGGACGACGTCGGCACCTGGAGCGCGCTGGCGCGGGTCCGCGGCGGTGACGAAGCCGCGAACGTCGCGGTGGGGCCGGTCACCCTGCGCGGCTGCGAGCGCACCGTGGCCTGGAGCGCAGGCGATCCCGTGATCGTGGATGGCGTCGACGGGCTCGTCGTGGTTCACGCGAACGGCCGCGTCCTCGTCACGACGCACGCGCGCGCCGCGCGGCTCAAGGACCTCCTCGAACACCTGCCACCCGCGATCCGCGAGATCGCCACCGACCCCGATGTCTGATCTCTATCTCCTGGACCCGCCGGTGTCGCCGGCGTGGGCGCCGTTCCAGACCGCGCGGCCCGTGTGTGAGTGCCGGGCCGGCGCCTGGCTGATTCGCGAGCGCTGGGAAGCCATCGCCGATGCGGGCACGGCGGCCATTTTGGGGCCGCCACACCTCCACGCGTTCGTCGAGGACGGCGTCCCGCCGGTGCGGGGCGTGGCGCCGGTCGCGGGCCCGGCACTCATTGGCCGCTCCGATTTCGCGCCCACCGGGGTGGCGCCCGACCTGCCGGAGGGAGCCGCCCGCCTGACCAACGAAGGGGATGTCGTGGGCTGGTGGGTGCCGCCCGGCTCCTCGTGGTCGGGACCGGACACGCCGGGGGAGGACGTCGAGATCGAGGGTCTGCTGCTGCACGGCGCGTTCGATCTGGTGACCGCGCTCGAGCAGTTCCTGGCCGGCGACGTCGCGGACTTCCTCCGCGAAGGCGGCGGCGATCCCATCGCGGACGGGTCCATTCTCATCGGGGACCCCCACGATGTCGTCCTGCTCGGCGCCGGCGTCGAACCGGGCGTGGTGTTCGACGTCCGCCGCGGGCCGGTCGTACTCGAGCAGCACTCGTATGTCCGCTCGGGGACCCGGCTCGACGGGCCGCTCTACGTGGGCCCCGGAACGGAGATCCTGGGAGGCACGGTCGGGGGGTCGGCCATCGGGCCCCGCTGCCGGGTACGCGGCGAGGTTTCGTCCAGCGCGTTCTTCGGGTACGCCAACAAGACGCACGACGGGTTCCTGGGCCATTCCGTGATCGGACGCTGGACCAACCTCGGTGCCGGGACCACGACGTCGAACCTCAAGAACACCTACGGCGCGGTCCGCCTCGACCTGGGCGGCGACCGGATCGAGACCGGCCGCCAGCTCCTGGGCTCCCTGATCGGCGATCACGTCAAGACCGCGATCGGCACCCTGCTCCCCACCGGCGCCGTGGTGGGCGTGGGCGCGAACGTGTTCGGGGCGGTCGCCGTGCCGAAACACGTCCCCGCGTTCGCGTGGGGGCTGGCCGGGGAGCGGCAGACCCTGGACGGCTTCCTCACCACCGCCCGCCGCGTCATGCCGCGCCGCTCCGTGGAGGTGACGGACGCGGTGGCCGCCGGCCTGGAGGCGGCCTACCGGTTCGGGACGTCGCCCGCGTGAAGCTCGCGGTGCTCGGGACGGGCAGCCGCGGCAACGCGGTTGCCGTGGAGTCCGACGGGGCCGCCCTGCTGGTGGACGCAGGCTTCGGGCCCCGAGCCCTGCTGCGCCGCGCCGAGCTCGTGGGCATCGATCTGACACGCCTCGCCGGCATCGTGCTCACGCACGAGCATGGCGACCATGCCTGCGGCGCGGCGGCCCTGGCCGCGCGGCTGGGGTGCGGCCTCTACGGCTCGCCCGGCACGCTCGCCGCGCTGGGACGCGGGGGGGTTCCGCTTCCGCCCCTCGGGCAGTCGCTCACCATAGGGCCGTTCCGCGTGGACGCCGCCCGGACGGCGCACGACGCGCGCGAGCCGGTGGCGGTGCTGGTGACCGACGCCGCGGGCCGGCGGCTGGGGATCGCCTGGGATCTCGGACGCCCGACGGCGGGCGTCCGGCACCTGCTGCGGGGCGCCCATGCGCTGGTGCTCGAGTCCAATCACGACGAGGTCATGCTGCAGACCGGGCCCTACCCGGCGTCGGTCCGCCAGCGGATTGGCGGCTCCGCCGGCCACCTGTCGAACCGGCTCGCCGCGGACCTGGCGGGCGACCTGTGGTGGCCCCGGCTCGAAGTCGTGGTGCTCGCGCATGTGAGCGAGCAGTGCAATGACGCCGAAGTGGCCCGCCGGACCGTCGGGCAGGTGCTGCGGCGGCGGGGATTCCGCGGGCGGCTCTACGTGGCGGGGCAGCGGGACCCGCTGCCGGCGATCACGCTCCGAGCGCCTGATCAGCTGGCGCTGGCGCTGGCGCCGGCCCCGGCGTCAGGTCCGGCGCCGGGGAGGCCGGCGCCGATGCCAGGACCGGCTCCGGCAGGGGGTCCGACTCCGACGTCAGCTCCGCCAGTCCCGGCTCCCACTCCCGGATCATCCGCGTGAACGCGTGGGCGATCTGGCCGTCGAACTCGACGCCCGATCGCTCCTCGACGTAGGCCAGGATCTTGTCGGCGGGCCATGCGTCACGGTACGGGCGGTTCGTGCGCAGCGCGTCGTAGACATCGCACACGTGCACGAGCCGGCTCGCCTGGTGGCACGCGCGGTCGTAGGTGAAGCGCGGATAGCCGCCGCCGTTGATCATGATGTGGTGCTCGTAGGCCACCACCGCGGCCAGCTCCAGCTCCTGCTGCGCCAGCAGGATCATCTTCGCCCCCTCCGCGGGGTGCGAGTTCATCAGGAGCCGTTCCTCCGGCAGGAGGCGCCCGCTCTTGTTCAGGATCTCCTGCGGGATCTTCACCTTCCCGAGGTCGTGGAGCAGGCCGGCCACGCCGAACGCCCGGACGTCCCGCGGGCCCATGCCGAGCCACTCCGCGAGTGCCATGGTGAGCACCGAAACGTTCATCGAGTGCGTCGTGGTGTATTCGTCGAACTCCCGGAGACGCAGCAGCGGCACGATGATCTGCTGCTCGCCGTGCATCGCCACCGACAGGCTGCGCACCACCGCCTCGGCCTCGAGCAGGGGCAGCATGCGGCCGTCCATCAGCTCGCCGTGCATCCAGCGGATGGCTTCCGCTTCGTCCTCCAGCGAGAACCGGATGGTGGCGGTGGTCGGCAGGTCCCCGCCCAGGACGTCCTGGCCGTCGACGCCCACGAGGCCGTACCGGATGCCCGTGGGGCGCGTCTGCCGGGCCTCGGAGGTGTCGATCCCGCTCAGCGTCATGCGGGCGAGCACCATGTCGAGGAACTCCTCGAGGTCCTCGCGGATGACGCTCTGATCGAACTGGAGCCGCTGGATGCCGACCTCGGCGAGCCGCCGGCTCCAGTCCCAGGTGCGCATCTCCCGCAGCGGGAGGTCGTTGTACACCACCTCATCCCCGCCCAGGAACGAGAACACCGGCCGCTTGTGCTCGGCCAGCAGGTCCTGGAGCCGCCCGAACACCGTGTCGAGGGCGCGCTCGCGCGACGTGTGGCCCTCGGGGTACAGGGCAAGGGTGGACAGCGCCTGCGCGAGGCCGTGGAGAAACTGCGGGGCGGCCGACGACACCGCTACTCGCCTTCCGTCCTGGCGCCGCGCGCGGCGCGCGCGACGTCGGGGTCCTTCGAGCGCCGCGCGTCCG
>DAINBS010000124.1:0-8625 GCA_036732805.1 Gemmatimonadales bacterium
CGGCTGACGGCGGGCGAGCCGCGCGCGCGCGCGGAGGTGGTCATCACGGACGCCAGGGGTGACACCGTGCAGACGCTCACGGGCCCCGGCGGCCCCGGCCTGCACCGCGTGACGTGGAACTTCCGCGGTCGTCCGCCGGCCGGAGAAGCCCTGTCGCCGGCACAGCGGCGCGACAGCCTGCGGTTCATCGCGCGGGTGGACCAGGTGTTCGATTCGCTCGTCCAGTCCGGCATGAACGAAACGATGCTCAGCCGCCTGCGGGACGGCATCAAGACCGGGAACATGCAGGACCTCTTCCGCCGGTTCGGTGGTGGCGGTGGCGGGCAGCGGCCCGGCGGGGCGGCCGGGGGCTGGGTCGAGCGGCCGGGAGAGACGTCCGGTCCGGCGCGCGGCGCCGCGGCGCAGGGCGAAGGGCAGCAGGCCACCGAGGAAGGCGGCGAGGCCGCCATGCCCGGCCAGGCCCAGCTGCAGGACATCATGCGGGCGCTGCGGCCGCCGGGGTCCCGGGGTGGCGGGTTCAACGTGACCTATGGGACATACAATCCGACGCGCCGCGGCGCGGGCCCCCTGATGCCGACGGGTGACTACCTCGTGACGCTCAAGGTGGGTGATCAGGCCCTGCGGCAGGTGCTTCGGGTGGAGCGCATGCCGGGCACCGAGGATTCGGGATCCTTCTTCGAGGAAGAGCGCGACCGGTAGTCAAGGTCATCGCGGTGCTTGAGGGCGACCACGCGGGGTGTAGGTTTCCCGCTGGTCGCCCTTCGCGTGTCCGTTCGGAACCCCGTCACGGAATCCCGTCATGTCCCTGCGCACGCTGTTGCTCGTTTGCGGTGCCCAGAGCATCGCCCTCCTGTCGCCCGGCGCCGCGGTTGCCCAACGGACCGCGAAGCCCGTGCTCCATGGTCGCCACTGGATGGCCATCACGGGGAAGCCCCTGGGCGCCACGGCCGGCGCCATGATGTTCCAGAGGGGTGGGAATGCCGTTGATGCGGCGGCCGCCATGCTGGCCGCCACCGCGACGATGTGGGATGTGCTGCACTGGGGCGGCGAGACCCAGGCCCTGATCTACCATCCGGTCGAGAAGCGGGTGATCGCGCTGAACGCCCTTGGGGTGGCCCCGACGGGTGCGACGCCCGAGTTCTTCCGGGGCCGAGGGATGAACTACCCGCCCCGCTACGGTCCGCTGGCGGCGGTGACGCCGGGAACGCCCGGGGGGTTGATGACCATGCTGGCCGAGTGGGGCACGCTGTCGCTCGCCGACGTGCTCGCGCCCGCGATCCAGATGGCCGACGGATACCCCATCGAGGCGCAGACCGCCAATTCCATCGAGCGGGAGAAGGCGCGCATCAAGGAGTGGAAGTACTCGCCCGCGGTGTACCTCCCGCATCGGGGCGAGGCGCGCGAGGCGCCGGAGGCCGGAGAGATCTTCCGGCAGCCTGACCTCAAGGCCACGCTCGAGAAGCTGGTGGCGGCGGAAGCCGAAGCGTTGCGGGCGGGGAAGTCGCGCAAGGAAGCGATCTACGCCGCCTACGACCGGTTCTACAAGGGTGACATCGCGCGCGAACTCGTGCGCGGCGTGCAGGAAGAGGGCGGGCTCATCACGATGGACGACCTCGCCCGGTGGCGCGTGCACATCGAAGAGCCCGTGATGACCACGTACAGGGGGATCGAGGTCTACAAGCTCAACCACTGGGTGCAGGGGCCCGCCATGCTGCAGGCCCTGAACATCCTCGAGACCATGGACCTCCAGGCCATGGGCTACAACAGCGCGCGCTACATCCACGCCATCTATCAGGCGATGAACCTGGCGTTCGCCGACCGCGACTTCTACTATGGTGACCCCTACTACCCGCCCGAGGAGCCGATCCGCGGACTGCTGTCCAAGGAGTACGCGCGGGCGCGCGCCGCGACCATCAACTGGGAGCGCAACGACCCCGACGTGAAGCCCGGCGACCCGTATCCCTTCATGGGAGCGACCAACCCGTTCCGCCGCTATCTCGACGCGTGGCCGCCGCAGAATGCGACGAGAGCGACGGGAGCGACGGAACCGACGGGAACGTGGGATGCCGAGGATACGTTTACGCTCGGCACCACGTCGGTGCAGGCGGCCGATACGGCGGGCTGGGTCGTGTCCATCACGCCAAGCGGCGGCTGGGTGCCCGCCGTGATTGCCGGCCGAACGGGCGTCGGCCTGTCACAGCGTCTCCAGAGCTTCATCCTCGACCCGGCGGAGAACCCGTTCAACGTCGTGGAGCCGGGAAAGCGCCCGCGCGCCACACTCACGCCGAGCCTGGCCCTCAAGGACGGCAGGCCCTACCTGTCGTTCGCGGTGCAGGGGGGTGACACGCAGGATCAGAACCTGCTCCAGTTCTTCCTGAACGTCGTCGAGTTCGGCATGAACGTGCAGGAGGCGGCGGAGGCGGCGAACATCAACAGCTATCAGATGTGGGACTCGTTCGAGCACACGCGGCAGCCCGGGCGCCTGGTGCTGCACGAGGGGGTGCCGGCCTGGGTGCGCGGGACGCTGCGGGACATGGGCTACCGCCTGGAGTTCCAGGCGCGGACCTCCGGGCCCATCAATGCCATCTACTTCGACTGGGACCACGGGTCGTTCTGGGGCGGGTCGAGCGATCATGGTGAGGACTACGGGATTGCGTGGTAGAGGTGGCGGGATGAGCGGGATAAACGGCATAAACGGGATGGACGGGATGAGCGGGATGCGTGGGATACGCGGGATGAGCGGGATGAGCGGGATACGCGGGATGAGCGGGATACGCGGGATGCTCGCGGGACTTCTCCTGCTGGCGGTGCCGGGCGTGGCGTCGGATCCCCCGATGCAGGGGTTCACGGCCGAGGGCGCGCGGGCACAGCGTGCCCTCGAGGCGCGGTTTGATGCTGTCCTCTCCGCGGACTCGATGACCGGGTGGATGCGCCGCATGTCGGCGCGGCCGCATCACGTGGGCTCCCCGCACGGCAAGGCCAACGCCGAGTTCATGGCGGACCTGTTCCGGGCCTGGGGCTTCGAGGTGACGATCGAGCGGTTCGACGTGCTTTTCCCCACGCCGCGCGAGCGGGTGTTGGAGCTGACCGGCCCCACGCGGTACCGGGCACGGCTCGAGGAGCCCGCCGTCGAGGGTGACGCGACCTCGCGGATCACGCAGGACGTGCTCCCCACGTACAACGCCTACTCGATTGACGGCGACGTCACGGGCGAGCTGGTGTACGTGAACTACGGCGTCCCGGCGGACTACGAGGTGCTGGCCCGGCACGGCGTGGACGTGAAGGGCAGGATCGTGATCGCGCGGTACGGCGGCTCCTGGCGCGGCATCAAGCCCAAGGTGGCGGCCGAGCACGGGGCGATCGGCTGCATCATCTACTCGGACCCACGGGACGACGGCTACGGCGAGGGCGTCATCTACCCGGAGGGCGCCTTCCGGCCGCCGTTTGGCGCGCAGCGCGGCTCGGTGGCGGACATGCCGTTGTATCCCGGCGATCCGCTCACGCCCGGCGTGGGTGCCACGCCCGAAGCCACCCGGCTGCCGCGCGAGAGCGCGCCGACGCTCACGAAGATCCCGGTGCTGCCCATCGGCTACGCCGACGCGCAGCCGCTGCTCGCCGCCCTCCGCGGCGCGGTGGTCCCCCAGGAGTGGCGCGGCGGGCTGCCCATCACGTATCGCATGGGGCCGGGCCCGGCCACGGTCCACCTCAAGGTCGCGTTCGACTGGCGGCTCACGCCGGCGTACGACGTGATCGCCCGGGTGCGCGGCAGCGCGTATCCGGATGAGTGGATCGTCCGCGGCAATCACCACGATGCGTGGGTCTTCGGCGCCGGTGACCCGGTGAGCGGGATGGTGGCGCTGCTCGAAGAGGCGCGTGCCGTCGGCGCGCTGATGCGGGCCGGGTGGCGCCCTGCCCGCAGTATCGTGTATGCGGCATGGGACGCCGAGGAACCCGGGCTTCTGGGCTCGACGGAGTGGGCGGAAGCGCACGCCGACGAGCTGGGCCGTCACGCGGTGGCCTACATCAACACCGATGGCAGCGGCCGCGGGTTCCTGGGGGCCGGAGGGTCGCACACGCTCGAGCGCCTCGTGTCCGAGATTGCCGGGGAGGTACCTGACCCCCAGACGGGCGTGAGCGTCGGCGAGCGGCTGCGGGCGCGGCTTCGCGTGGACGGCCGTCGTGAAGACGCCGACCGGGCGGACCTGGAGCTCTACCCGCTCGGATCGGGATCGGACTACACGCCCTTCCTCCAGCATCTTGGCATCGCCTCGCTCAACCTGGGCTATGGCGGGGAAAGTGACGGCGGCGAGTATCACTCGATCTACGACTCCTTCGACCACTACCAGCGGTTCGGCGATCCCACGCTCGCCTACGGGGTTGCCCTGGCGAAGACCGCCGGGCGGGTGACCCTGCGCCTGTCGGAGGCTCCCGTGCTGCCGTTCCGGCTCGCGAATCTGGCGGACCGGGTGGGGCGCTACCTTCGCGAAGTGACGGACCTTGAGCAGCGCCTGCGGGACGAGGCGGAACAGCGGAACGCCCTGCTCGCGCGTGGGGCCTACGGGCTCGCCGCCGACCCGACCCGGACGTCGGTGTCGCCCGACTCCCTGTCGCCCGTGCCGCACCTGAACTTCGCGCCGCTGCAGAACGCCGTGGACCGGCTCACCACCGGAGCGGCCGCGGCTGACTCGGCGCTCGCCGGGGCCCTCGCGGCGAGCCCCACGACGCGGGCGGCGATGAACGCCCTGCTGGTCCGCACCGAGCGGGCATTGACCCGCGCGGATGGCCTGCCGCGACGTCCGTGGTTCCGGCACCATGTCTACGCGCCGGGGTTCTATACCGGGTATGGTGTGAAGACGCTCCCGGGCGTGCGCGAGGCGCTCGAGCAGCGGAGCTGGGCGGAGGCCGAAACCCAGATCGAAGCGGCGGCCGCGGCGCTCGACGCCCTGAGCGGCCTGCTGGCCGAAATCGTCGCGCTGCGACCAGCCGGGTCGTAGCCTGTACGCCATGGGCGGGCGGCCGCACGATGGGTGGTGCGGCGGGTTCGATGCGGCTGGGTATCCGGGAGGAATCTGGATGCGTGGATGGCGCGCACCGCGCGCACTATTGGTGGTGGCGGCCCTGTGGGCCTGCAGCGAGCCGACGGATCCCGGTCCCGAGCCGCCGGCCGTGTACGAGACCGCCCGGTTCAGGATCGTGGACTCGACGCGCTCGCCTCAGCCCCTCATCGACTCGATCGCTGACCGGCTCGAGTCCGAGTTGGACCGCGTGCTTGCCCTGCTTCCCGAGTTCCCGGAGCCGGACACGGTCTGGACCCTCATGCTGGTTGACGGGAAGGGCATGGGGTTCGTGGATCTCACGGATGCGTCGCTCTGGCAGTGGCTCGATGATCTGGACCTCGATTACCTGCCGCACCAGCTGACCCACCTGCTGACCGGCTATGCCAGGCGGCCGTTTCTCGAGGAGGGACTGGCCGTGTGGGCCACCGAGCAGCTGCTGCCGGGCAACAGCACCGTACACCCGTACCGGGGGCAGCCGCCGCATGCCTGGGTATCGCTGTTCCAGGACGCCAACTCGCAGATCCCGATCGGCGTCATGTGGAGCGCGTTCAACCTCGGGTACGCCTACGACGGCTCGTCGGCGGACGCGTCGGCCTGGCAGCTGTTCATCGAGACCGGCAGCTTCACGCGCTGGGTCATGGAGACCTATGGCCGCGCTGCGTGGTTCTACGCCTACGACCTGGACGATCTCCCGGCGGCGCTGGGGGTTTCGGAGGCCGAGCTCGAGGTGGCGTGGCTCGCCGCGACCCGCGCGGCGTTCCCGGACCCGCTGACCTGCGAGGAGGCGCTGGGCACCAGGGGCCCCCTCGGCACCCGCGAGGTGTTCTGGTGCGCACGGGCGCGGGGCGAGTAGGGTGGGGAGGATGCGCGACGGCCCGGCCCCCTCGCGGGAGCCGGGCCGTCGTGTTTGCGGGACTGCGGTCGCCTAGACGAACACTTCGTATTCCGGCTGGTACATGAGCGAGCGGATGTTGGCTTCGAGGTTGGCCGGCTTGGGGGCCTGTGCGAGCCCGGAATCGTATGCCTCCTGCGCCACGGCCGTCGCGATGGCGGCTGACACGTCCCGGATGTTCTCGAGCGGCGGGAAGATCGTTCCCTGCTCGAGGGAGGCGGGTGTGACGAGGTGGGCCAGGGCCCGCGCGGCGACGTAGAACATCTCGTCGGTCACGTGCCGGGCGCGGCTCGCGATGACGCCAAGTCCGACACCAGGGAAGACGTAGGCGTTGTTGCCCTGGCCGGGGACCAGCCGGCGGCCCTTGTACTCGCACGGCGGGAAGGGGCTGCCGCTGGCGAACACGGCGCGCCCGTCGGTGTTGCGGTACGCCTGCTCCGCCGTGCACTCCGACTTGGCCGTGGGGTTCGAGAGGCTGAAGATCATCGGCCGCTCGTTGAACTCGCCCATCTTGCGGAGAATCTGCTCCGTGAACGCCTGCGGCTGGCCCGAGACGCCGATCAGGCACGTGGGCTTCAGGTCGTCCACGATCTCCTCGAGCGCCTTGACGGGCTTGTGCTCGTGCGCGTACGGCAGCTTGTGGTGGGCCAGGTCCGTGCGGGACTTCACGACCAGCCCCTTGGAGTCCACGAACCAGATGCGGCCGCGGGCCTTCTCGACCGTCATGCCCAGCTTGACCATCGCCGACACGATGAGGTTGCCGATGCCGCTGGCCGCTTCGCCCGCGCCGTAGAACAGGATCCGCTCCTCCTGCAGCGGGCGCTTGGTCAGGCGGTTGGCCGCGATCAGCCCGGCCAGCGTCACGCTGGCCGTGCCCTGGATGTCGTCGTTGAACATGCAGATCCGGTTTCGGTACTTCTCCAGCAGGTGGATCGCGTTCTCCGTGGCGAAGTCCTCGAACTGGAGGAGTACGCCGGGGAACGCCTCCTGCACCGCGACCACGAACTCCTCGACGAACTCGTCGTACTCGGCGCCCCGGAGCCGACGCTCGAGGGTCCCGAAGTACAGCGGATCACTCAGCAGCTGGGCGTTGTTGGTCCCCACGTCGAGCGTGACGGGCAGGCAGCGCCGCGGGTGGATGCCGGCCAAGGATGTGTAAAGCGCGAGTTTGCCGATCGGGATCCCCATGCCCTGCGCGCCCAGATCGCCCAGCCCGAGAATCCGCTCGCCGTCGGTCACCACGATCACGTCCACGTCGCGGCGGGGCCAGTTCTCCAGGACTTCGCGGATGTGGCCGCGGTCGTACCGCGACACGTAGATCCCGCGGGGGCGCCGGAAGATGTGGCCCAGCTTCTGGCACGCCTCTCCCACGACCGGCGTGTAGATGACGGGCATCATCTCCGCGACGTTGTCGAGCACCGTGCGATAGAACAGGGTCTCGTTGCGGTCCTGGAGGGCCGCCATCACGATGTACTGCTGGATCGGGGACGTTTGCTGGTGGTAGTTCTCGAGAACCCGCTGTTCCTGCTCGCGGATGTTGAACACCCGGGGCGGCAGCAGACCGCGGAGCCCGAGGGCGTCGCGCTCCGCTTCGGTGAAGGCCGTTCCCTTGTTCAGTGATGGGTCATGGAGCAGATCGACGCCGGTCGGCAGTGCATGTGTAACGGTCACGGTAACGACTCCGGTAAGAGCTGAGACGGCAGACTGCATGTAACAGCCCGGCACGTGAAAATATCGTGAGGTTTCCGTGTTTCCGTCTCAAGGGCGGTGGGATGTGCGGGATTAGCGGGATAGGCGGGACAGGCGGGATAGGGCGAATGACCCACCCATCCCGCGTATCCCGCCCCATCCCGCGTATCCCGCCCCATCCCGCCATCAGTTGGAGTTCAGGATCAGCGGCAGCCCGTCCTTGCCTCCCACGATCACGATCTTTGCATTCTGCGACGCGGCGAGCGCCTGGGTCGCTTCGATGCCCTTCCAGCGCAGCAGCCGCTCGTCAATACCCTGCGCCACGATCCGCTGGAAGTCCGCGATGCCCTGCGCCTCGATCCGCTTCCGCTCGGCTTCCTGGCGCTCCCGGTCGAGCACGAAGCGCATCTGCTCCGACTGCTGCTCGGCCTGGAGCTTCTGCTCGATGGAGGCCCGCAGCTGGGTCGGCAGGCTGATGGAGCGGAGCAGGACCTGAAGGTTGGTGAAGCCCCGCGGGTTCAGTGTCGGGTTGAGCGCGTTCAGCATGTTCGACGTCACGCCCTCCCGCCCGGACGTGTAGAGGGCCTTGGCCTCGAAGGCGGCGGTGGCGTCGCGCAGGTGGGAGCGGAGCTGCGGCTGAACGAGAATGGCCTCGTAGTCCAAGCCGAGCGTGCGGTACACCTCGGGGGCGTACGCCGGGTCGAGGTTGTAGAGCAGCGTGACGTCCATGTGCACGACGAGCCCTTCCGACGACGGCACGTCCGCGGTCTCGGTTACCTCCCGGGTCCGGACACTCATCTTGTGGATCCGGGCCAGGGGGTTCACGATCCGGACGCCCGGCTGGAGGACGCGGTCGCTGACGTTCCCGAACACGTCGATGACGCCTACGTGGCCCGCCGGGACGATCGCGACGGCACTGAACGCGAGCAGGATGGCACCCACGATGAAGCCCGCGGTGAGGGCGGCCGAGCGGGCGGCGGGATCCCG